>JBBJOU010000140.1:0-5980 GCA_037724305.1 Acidimicrobiales bacterium | reverse complement strand
CGGGCGCGCCCCCCCCCCCGGGGCGCCGGGGGGGGGGGGGGGGGGGCCGCGGGGCCCCCCCCCCCCCCCCGGCGGTAGGCCCAGCCGAGGTGGTAGGCGAACAACCAGGCGGCAGCGGTGGACACCCACCCGCCGGCGGCGATGTCGAAGCGGAACCGCAGCAGGTCACCGGCGGCGACGGCGGCGACCAGCCCGACGGCGACGGCGGGGCCCCAGCCCCGCCGCTCGGCGGCCTCGAGGGCAGGGGTGAGGGGGGCGAAGGCGAGGAGCAGCCCCAGGGTCCACAGCGGCACCAGCACCACCAGGTGCTGGGCGAGGAAGGGACCGGCGCCGACCAGGTGGCTGAGCCCCTCGGCGGCGGCGCAGGCACCGCCGAGCACGGCGAGCGGGGTGGCGAAACGGACGGCCCGCCGGCTCGCCCACCCCCGGGCGGCGGTGCCCGCCACCCGGGCCCGGGCCCACGACGGCCCGTTGGCGGCGCCGCTGACCACGAAGAAGAGGGGCATGACCTGCAGCGCCCAGGTGAGCAGCCACAGCCCCCGGTGGGCGCCCACCGGGTTGGGCATCGACAGGGCGCCGGTGCCGTCACGGTGCAACACCGACAGGGCGCAATGCCACACGACGACGACGACCAGGCACCCGGCGCGCACCGCGTCGAGGACCAGGTCGCGACCCGGCGCGACGGGCGGGGCTGTCGGTGCGGTGGTGGACGACGCGGAGGTCATGCCCTCACCATCTCCGCATTCGCCGCCGCCCGCCCTGGGGGATGCCCCTCATCCGCGGGCGGAGGAGGTGTGGGTCGGGCGATCCGGGCGGCGATCGTGAGGGCCGCCAGGGCGGCGACCGACCACGTCGACCCCAGTCCGAGGAGGGCCAGCACCGCGCACCCGCCGCCAGCCAGGATGGTGGCTACGAGGGGGCGGCGGCGATGACCGGGCGAACCGGCCGCCGCCGGTCGGGCGAGGTGACGGCGGTCGGCCAGGGCGGCGAGGAGCACCACCGGGGCGGCGCCGCCGGCGCAGATAGCGAGCCACAGCGGGCGGGTGGCCCACCAGTCGGTGCTCCCGGGTTCGACGGCGAGCACGCCCAGGCGCTGGGCGCCGACGGCGACCACCGTGCCGGCCAGGTGCCAGAGGTACACGTGCATGCCGAACGCGCCGAGTGTGCCGACCACCCGGCGGGCGATCGCCCGGCGGGCGAGCATGGCGCGCAAGCGGGGGGCGGCGAGGGCGAGGGCGGCGGCGTGGAACACACCGAGGAGCAGGACGGCGAGGGTGGGTGGCGACATGTTCGACTCGCCCCCGGCGCCCACCATGGCCACCGGGTAGACGCCGGCGGCCACGAGACCGACGAGCAGAGCGAGGGCGGCGGCGCCGGCCGCCGCCACCCGGCGGGCCGGCGGCGCACCGAGCACGGCGGCGGCCACGCCGATCGCCGCCGCCGTCGTCCACACCACGGCGTAGGCGGCGACCGCCGTCCCCGGCAGACCACCGACCCGGCGGGCGACGTCGAGGCCGGCGGCCGCCGTCGCGCCGGCGACCGGGACCAGCCAGCCCCACCGGCGGACGGCGGCCACCAGCAGCGGGGTGGCGGCAGTGACGGGGACGAACAGGGCGAGGAACCACAGCGGCATGCCCAGGAGGCGGGCGGCGGTGGCGCCGGCCTCGCCCCCGAACGCCCCGGCAGCCAACCCGAGGGGCACGGCGACGGCGGCGTACGTCGCCGCCGGCACCACCAGGCGGTGCACCCGGTCGGCGATCCACGTCGTGGCTCCCGTGCCGGTCGCCGCCCACGAGCGGGCGCCGGCCCACCCACCGAGCACGAACAGCAGGGGCACCGGTTGCACGACCCACGTCAGCCACCGGGTCCACGGCTCGACGGCGAGGATGTTGTTGGCGACCAGGGTGTGGCCCCGCCACGTCGTTGCCGCCGCCAGCCAGTGCCCGACGGCGACCAGCACCACGGCGAGTGCCCGCCCGGCGTCCACGGCGAGGTCACGTTCAGTGGGGGAGGTCATGTGACCACCGTCGCCCGCAGCCGTCCCTCCCGGCCTGGGGGTTCCCCCTCATCCTCGTTCTTTGTCGGCGGGACCACCGTCACGGTGGTCACGGCCACAAAGAACGCACGGCGAGGGGCAGAGTGGGTGCGTGGCCACCACCGGGGAGGACGTGATCGGGCGCCAGGTGCTCGCCGGCGTCGCCGTCCTGCGGGCGTTGGCGTGGGTGTGGCTGGCCATCGTGGCCGTGGCCGGCACGCCCGGCATGCGCCAACCGGTGGTGGCGTGGGTGCTCATCGTCGCCACCGGCGCCTGGTCGGGTTACGCGCTCGTGCTCGCCCGGTCGCGTCCCGCCGCGCTGGTCGACCGCCGCCTCCTCGTCCTCGACGTCGCCCTCGCCGGTGCCCTGCTCGCCGCCGATGGCTTCGTCCACGAGCTCGGCCGTTCGCAGTCCCTCGCCGGCGCCCTGCCCCTGGCGCCGGTGCTGGCCGTCGCCGCGGTGGCGGGGCGGCGCTGGGTGCTCGCCCTTGCCGTCGCGTTCGGGCTCGCCCGCTTCGCCAGCGCCGTCGGCCTCGACGGTGACCCGGCGCTCTGGAAGGGCGGCACCTGGTTGTCGGTGCTCACCAGCGCCGTGCTCTACGCCCTCGCCGGTGTCGTCGCCGCCGGGGTGCTCGACCGGCTCCGGGCCGCCGAGGGCGAGGTCGCCTTCGCCCGGGCTCGCGAACGGGTCGCTCGCGACCTGCACGACGGGATGCTGCAGACCCTCGCCGCCGTGCAGCGCCGGGCCGACGACCCCGACCTCGTGCACCTGGCCCGCAGCCAGGAGGCGGAGCTGCGGGCCTACCTGTTCGAGCCCGGCGGCCGCGCCACCACCCCCGTCGCCGTCGACGACGCCCTGCGGCGGGCGGCGGCGGTCGCCACCGCCCGCTTCGGCCTGCGGGTCGACGTGGCGCTGGTGTCGCCCCTTCCCGCCCTCCGCCTCGAGCAGGTCGAGGCCGTGACCGGAGCGGTGGCCGAGGCGCTGGCCAACGTGGCCAAGCACGCCGGCGTCGATCGGGCCACGATCTTCGCCGAGGCCGACGACGCCGGCGATCTGGTGTGCTCGGTGACCGATCAGGGCCGGGGCTTCGATCCGTCCACGGCGACCCGTCGAGGGCTGGCGGCGTCAGTCGAGGCCCGCATGGCGGCGATCGGGGGGTCGTCGCTGGTGTCGTCGAGCGCAGGTGGCGGGACCGAGGTCCGCCTCGCGGCGCCCACCGGCCACCGGTCCGTTCGGTGGTTGGCGCACCCATGAGCACGACGAAGGTGCGAGTGGTGGTGGCCGACGACCACGGGATCTGGCGGGCCGGGATGCGCGCCGACCTGGGCGACGCGTTCTGGGTGGTGGGTGAGGCCGCCGACGCCGAGGAGGCCATCGAGGTGGCCCGCGCCCAGAAACCGGACGTGGTCGCCGCCGACCTGCGCATGCCCCACGGCGGGGGCATCCGGGTGGCGGCCGAGGTGAGCGAGCTGTGCCCGGTGGTGATCCTCACTGTGTCGGAGGCCGAGCAGGACCTCCTCGACGCGGTGGCCGCCGGCGCCGCCGGGTACCTGGTGAAGTCGTCGACCACCGAAGAGCTCCGTCGCGGCCTCTACCGGGCGGCGCAGGGTGAGCCGGTGTTCTCCGCCGGCCTGGCGGCGCTGCTGCTGTCCGACTTCGGCCGCCGGGCCCGGACGCCCGACGGGGAGGCGGTCAAACCCCTCTCCGATCGTGAGCGCGAGGTGCTGCGCCACGTGGCCCGGGGCCAGTCCTACCGCCAGGTGGGGGAGGCGTTGTTCATCGCCGAGAAGACGGTCGAGAACCACGTCCGCAACATCCTGACCAAGCTCCGCCTCAACCGCCGCCACGAGCTCGTCCGCTGGGCAATCCGCCGCGGCATGGACGAATAGCGGGGCCCCGGGGGCCCGCGAAGTTCAAAGATTTTCGTTCGGTTCGAATGTGAGAAGGGTCTCAGGTGCTTCTCATCGCCGCCTCAGGGGCGGCCGTCAGTCTCGGGCGATGGTCGCCACTGTTCTGCCTACGCATGCTGAGGACCGGTTCCGGCCGGAGCCGGTGCTCGCCGGGGCCGGCGACCTCTTGACCGCCGCCCTGAGCGGTGTCGGGGGGACACCGGTGCGGTGGACGCCGGTGCAGGTGACCTACCGGCCCCGGCGGTCGGTGAACGTGAGCTGGGACGTGCACGTGCGGTGGGCCGACCGGTCACCCACCAGCGAGCGCGTGGTGGCCCATGTCGGGCGCCGGGTGCCGTCGGGGCCGGGGGTGGCTCTGCTCGAGGGCGACGACGGCGTTCGCGCCGCCATCTGGGCTGCGCCTCACGATCCCGTCCTGGTGGGCATGGCGGCGGCGATGGACCCCGTGCGCCTGTCCCGGCTGCTGGTCGACGTCGGCCTGCTGACGGACCTCCCGGACCCCGCCGCCATCCGCACCCGGGTGCGGGCGTACCGCCCCCGCCGTCGGGCCGTCGTCGAGATCACGACCCCGGGCGCCCGCATGTTCGCCAAGGTCGTGCCGCCAGGGGAGGCCGAGCGCCTGCACGAGCGCCACCGCGTCCTGGTCGGCCGCGTGCCCGTGCCCAACAGCCTCGGCTGGACCGACGACGGGATCGTGGTGCTGGAGGCGGCTCCCGGGCGCACCCTGCGCGACGTCCTCCTCGGCCCGTCCGGGCGCAGCGCCGCGCCGGTGCCCCCGTTCGCATCGGTGACCGCCCTGCTCGATCGCCTGCCCACCGAACTGGCCGAGCGCCCCGGCGCCCCGCCGCCCCTCGACCGCGTCGCCGACCACGTCGGCCTGCTCGCCGCCGTCGTCCCCGATCAGGCCGGGCGCCTGGGCGCCCTCGCCGACGCCCTGGCCGAACCGCTCGGGGCCGACCCCGGCGGCGGTCCTGTCGTCGCCCACCACGGCGACCTCTACGAGGCCCAGATCCTGGTCGACGGCGGCCACGTCACCGGCCTGCTCGACGTCGACGGCGCCGGGGCCGGCCACCGCATCGACGATCACGCCACCCTGCTCGCCCACCTCTCGGTGCTCGGGCGGTCCCTGCGCCACCGTCGCACGGAGGCACTGGGCGCCCGGTGGATCCGCGAGATCGACGCCGTCGGCGACCCCGCCGAGCTCCGCCGCCGGGTCGCCGCCGTGGTGCTCGGCCTGGCCACCGGCCCCTTCCGGGTCCAGGAGGCGAACTGGCAGGCGGCCACCCGGCGGCGCATCGATCTGGCCGAGTCGTGGCTGGCCAGCGCCCGCCGGGCGGCCCTCACCTCCGCTGCGGTCGCGCCTGAGAGCAGTCTCACCACCACCTCACGTTGAGCTCAGCGTCGGGTCGCATCCTGGCCCCATCGAACCAACCGAGCGCCCCGAGCGCTCCCGGACTGGAAGGAACTCAACCATGGTTGCTCCCCGCACCTGGAAGACCGTCGGCACCGTCGCCCTCGCCGGCGGCATCGCCGTCACCGGCCTGGGCATGGCTTCCGCCGACGACGACGGCGCCGCCGACGTCGACGCCCTCCGCCTGAACGACGCCGCACCCGCCAACGTCGAGCGCTCGCTGGCCCAGGCCCTCGACGCGCCGGTGACCGTGCCGGCGCCCCCGCCCCTCGTCGACTCGGCCGACTCGCCCTTCGACGGCATCGACAGCGGCGACTCGGCCGACGGCGCCGCCGATGCCGATGGCATCGAGTCCTTCGACAGCATCGACGCCGACAGCTCACCCGATGCGCCGCCGCCGCCCCCGCCGCCGCCCCCGCCCCCGCCGGCGGTCGACTCCTTCGACTCGCCGGCCCCGGCGCCCGCCGCTGACTCCTTCGACTCGCCGGCGCCCGCGCCGGCGCAGCAGAGCTTCGACAGCCCGGCCTCCGCCGCATCCGCCAGCTTCGACTCCGGCGGCAGCTTCGACTCGTAGAGCGTCGCTCACCAGGACCTCCTGGGGGAGGAGCACGAGGGCCGGCCCG
>JBBJOU010000139.1:0-6013 GCA_037724305.1 Acidimicrobiales bacterium | reverse complement strand
TCACGACTCGCCGGCCGCCGATCGGGGTCCCACTGTCACACCCCTCGGGAGAATGGGGTCATGGAACGACAGCTGGCCCTCATCGAGGTCGAGGCCACCGACTGGCGCCTCGACGACACCACCCGCCGCATCGGCCTGCAGGGCGTGGCCGAGGCCCGGGCGGCCCTGGTCGCCGCCCGCGGGGCGGCGGCCCGGACCCATGACGACGCCCACGACGAGGCGGCCTGAGCCCGTAGGCGCCACGGTACGATCATGACTCGGCGGGTCTGACCGCCTCCCCGGCGCCGCCGGCTCGTGGCTACGGCCGCTCCCGTCTGCTGACGCCGGAGGTCCGACCGTGGCCCGCTCGACCCGCTGCTCCCCCGCCACCGTGGTATCGGCGGCCCTGGCCGCCATCGCCGTCACCGCCTGCGGTCGGCCAGCGCCAGCCGGCGACGCCGCCGCCCCCGGCGTGGCCGTCGTGGTCGAGGTGGTCGACGGCGACACCATCACCGTGCGCCTGGGCGGGCGCGAGGAGCAGGTGCGGCTCCTCGGCATCGACACCCCCGAGACGGTCGCGCCCGACAGCCCGGTCGAGTGCTTCGGCCCCGAGGCCTCCGCTCGCGCCCACGAGCTCCTGGCACCGGGCACCGAGGTACGCCTCGAGCGCGATGTCGAGGCCCGGGACCGCTTCGACCGGCTGCTCGCCCACGTGGTCCGCCACGACGACGGGTTGTTCGTGAACGAGGTCCTCGCCGCCGAGGGGTTCGCCGACGTGTTGGTCATCGAGCCCAACGTGGCGCATCGCGACCGCATCGCCGCCGCCGTGGCCGCCGCCCGGGCCGAGGGTCGGGGCCGGTGGGGCGCGTGCTGATCCCGCTCGAGGCGGGCGGCGATACCCTTTGCACCAATGGCTTCACCGTCGCTCGCCGAGCGCCTCGGCTACGGCGCCGGCGACCGGCTGCTGATCCTGAGCTGCGACGAGCTGGGCTCCAGCCACGCCGCCAACGTCGGCACCTACGACGCCCTGCGCGCCGGCCTGGCGGCCACCGCGGCGCTCATGGTGCCGGCCCCGTGGGCGCGCGAGGCGGCGGCCCGCCACCGGGGCGAGGACGTCGGGGTGCAGCTCACCCTCAACGCCGACTGGGAGCTTCTGCGGTGGGGCCCCATCACCTCGGCGCCGTCACTCCTCGACGGCGACGGCGGCTTCCCTCGCACCGTCGAGGACCTGTGGGAACACGCCGACCTCGACGAGGTCCGCCGCGAGCTGAAGGCCCAGGTGGAACGGGCGATCCTCTGGGGCTTCGACGTGACCCACCTGGCGCCGCACCGCGACGCCATCACCCTGCGACCCGAGTTCTTCGACGTGTGCCTCGACCTCGCCATCGACTTCCGCCTCCCGCTCCGCCTCGCCGGTGTCGAGGCGGAACGGGTGGCGGGGTTCCCCTTCCGCCAACTGGCAGCCGACGAGGGCGTCATCGGCCCGGACCACCTGGTGCGCTACCGGGGGGTCGGCGCCCGGGCCGCGCTCGACGCGGCGGTGCCCGACCTGGTTCCCGGCGTCACCGAGCTCGCGCTCCGCCCGGCGATCGACACCCCCGAGCTGCGGGCCGCGGCACCGGGGTGGGCAGGCCGGGTCGACGACCACGAGCTTCTCACCGCTGACGACGCGTTGCGCGCGACGCTGGAGGAGGCGGGCGTCCACCTCATCGGCTATCGGGCGCTGCGGGACCTGGCCCAGGCGCCGACGCCGGTGCCGGCCGCGACCGGCTGAACCCGCCCCGATCGCTCAGGGGGCGACGGTCTCGGCGGCCAGCGCCGCCGTCGCCGCCCGCCACGCCGGGCTCTGGGTGACCCGCTGGAGGGCGAGGAAGGTGCCCGTGTCGCCGGTGACCTTCAGGCGGCCCTGCATGAAGGCGGCCGCCTCGTCGAGCTCCCCGTGGGCGATGCGCAGCCCGTCGGCGTACGAGCGGGTCGTGGCGACCGCCGCGTCGGGGGTGTCACTGCGGGTGGCCTCGGTCAGGCGGCCATCGACGAAGGCCATCACGTAGGCGACGTCACCCTCGGGGGCCCCGGCGACCACGTGGGCGACGCGGCCGCTCACCCCGGGTTGGGCGGGCAGGTCGCCGGCCACCACCCGCAACCGTTCGAACCACGCCGGGCTCAGGTAGGGGGCCAGGTCGCTCACGGCGCGGCGTCGGCCAGGCCGGCGAAGAGGTCGTCCTCGGGCACGGGGACCTCCACCGTGGAGCGGACCAGGTGATACTCCTCCCACGGGTGCACGGCAGCGGCGACCTCGTCGGGCAGGGCGAACCAGAACGGTGACGACGGATCGATCTGGGTGGCGTGGGCCAGCAGCGCCGCCTTCTTGCGGTCGTACCACGCCCCCACCTCGATGCGGGTGGTGATGCGGTGGTCCTGCCACGGCCGCCGGAACCACGCCGACTCGAAGGGCGACTCGAGGCCGAGCTCGAGCATCTTGTCGTGGGTGGCCATGGCCCGGGCCCGGGTCCACATCGAGTAGTAGAGCTTGGGCACGTCCCACACCGGGCCGGCCCACGGCACGGCCCCGGCATCGGCGGCCCAGCGCACCGCGGTCATGGTGGCGTCGTGCACCCGGAGGTGGTCGGGGTGGGCGTAGCCGTCCTGCACGTCCGGATAGGTCACCACCACATGGGGGCGCTCGCGCCGCAAGATCGCCACCAGGCGACCGACGGCGTCGGCCTCGGTGGCCCGGGCGAAGCAGTCGGGGTGCTCGTTCTCGGGCGTGCCCGGCATGCCGGAGTCCCGGTAGCCGAGCATGACCACCTCGTCGTAGCCGAGGACCTCGGCGGCGGCCTCCAGTTCCTTGCGGCGCACGTTGGCCAGGTCGGCTCGGTTCTCGGCGGTGTCCATGGCCGGGTTGAGGATGTCGCCGGCCTCGCCGCCCGTGCAGCACACCAGCACGCAGCGCACCCCGTCGTCGCTGTAACGGGCGACGCTTCCCGCCCCCTTCGACGATTCGTCGTCGGGATGGGCGTGCACGGCCAGCAACCGCAGGGCGTCAGGAGGACTGTTCGATGACATCGGTTCGCTCGCACGCTCGCTCACCCCGGCAAGCTACCGACCCGACGCCGTCGTAGCCTCCGTCCCGATGAAGGAGTGCAGCAGTGGATGATCCCGACGTCGTGCGGTGGGTGTGGCTGGTCGCCGCCGTCGCCCTGGCCGCCGGGGAGCTGACGGTGGCCGGCGGCTTCTTCCTGCTTCCCTTCGCCATCGGCGCCCTCGTCGCCTCGGTACTGGCCTTCGGCGGCGTCGGTGTGTTCGGCGAGGTCATCGCCTTCGTCGCCGTCTCCACCGTGAGCTTCGCCGCCCTGCGTCCCCTCGCCCGCCGCCTCGACCGCGACGGCCCCACCGACGGCATCGGGGCCAAGCGCCTGATCGGGCGGGCGGCAGTCGTGCTCCAGGCCATCCCCGGCGGGCCCGACGCGCTCGGGCTCGTCCGCGTCGACCGCGAGGAGTGGCGGGCCCAGAGCGTCGACGGCGGCGCCGTGGCCGTCGGCGCCACGGTCCGCGTCGTCGAGCAGCGCGGCACCCGCGTGCTCGTGCACCCGGTCACCCTCCCGTCCCCCGCGCTCGAGCCGGTCGAACCCACCACCCCCGAGGAGATCTGACATGGCCGTCGCCATCCCCATCCTGGTCCTCGTCCTGTTCGCCCTGCTCTACCTGGCGTCCGGGGTCCGCATCGTCCGCCCCTATCAACGGGGCCTGGTCGAGCAGTTGGGCCGCTACAAGGCCACCGTCGACCCCGGCCTGCGGCTCCTGCTCCCCGGCTTCCAGTCGCTGCGATCGGTCGACATGCGCGAGCAGGTCATCGACGTGCCGCCCCAGGAGGTCATCACCTCCGACAACGTGGTGGTCAGCGTCGACGCCGTCATCTACTACGAGCCCACCGACCCCCAGCGCCTGGCCTACAACGTCGGCAACTTCATCCTCGCCATCACCAAGCTGGGCCAGACCAACCTGCGCAACCTGGTCGGGGACATGCAGCTCGACGAGGCCCTCACCAGCCGCGACTCGATCAACACCCACCTGCGCCAGATCCTCGACGACGCCACCGACAAGTGGGGTGTCCGGGTGGTCCGGGTGGAGATCCAGCGCATCGACCCGCCGGTCGACGTGATGCACGCCATGCACGAGCAGATGAAGGCCGAGCGCACCCGCCGGGCCCTCGTGACCCAGGCCGACGGCGACCGCCAGGCGGCCATCACTCGCGCCGAGGGCACCCGCCAGGCCACCATCCTCGCCGCCGAGGCCAACAAGCAGCAGCAGATCCTCGCCGCCGAGGGCGACGCCGAGGCGGTGCGGGCCCGGGCCGACGCCGAGCGCTACCGCCGCGAGGCCGTCGCCGCCGGCGAGGCCAACGCCACCCGCACCGTCTACGAGGCCATCCACGACGGTCGTCCCACCCCCGACCTCCTGGCGGTGAAGTACCTGGAGGCGTTGCAGGGTATGGCCGACGGCAAGGCCACCAAGCTCATCGTCCCCGCCGACATGGGCGGCCTGATGGGCTCGCTGGCCGGCATCGCCGAGCTGTTCACGAGCGACGGCTCGACCGACCGCGACCGCACTGAGGCCGAAGGACCGCGGGCCGACGCCGACGGTCGCGCCCTGAAGCGGCGCCCGGCGACGCCGCCCCTCGGGCCTCCTTCCGACGCCCCACCTCCCTGAGTGCTACACCATGCCCGGCCGGCGGGCGACGGAGCCCGCCGGGGCGGGAGGGTGACAGGCCATGGCGGGCAACGGGCTCACGGCGTTCCAAGCGGTCAACCGGTACTTCCAGGAGGCGGCGAGGATCATCGACCTCGACGACGAGATGTACTCGGTGCTCACCACGACGTACCGGGAGATCGCCGTGCAGGTCCCGGTGCGCCTCGACAACGGCGACCTCGTCGTCGTGCAGGGCTACCGGGTGCAGCACAACGGCGCCCGCGGCCCCTACAAGGGCGGCGTGCGCTACCACCCGGCGGCCGACCTCGAGGAGGTGCGGGCGCTGGCGTCGCTGATGACGTGGAAGACGGCGCTGCTCGACGTGCCCTTCGGTGGCGCCAAAGGCGGCATCGCCGTCGATCCCACGACGATGAGCACCGGCGAGCTCCAGCGCATGACCCGGCGCTTCACCAACGGCATCAGTCACGTCATCGGCATCTACCGCGACATCCCGGCGCCGGACATGAACACCAACGCCCAGACCATGGCGTGGATGATGGACGCGTACTCGGCCAAGGGTGGCTACAGCCCGGCCATCGTCACCGGCAAGCCGGTCACCCTCGGCGGCGCCCCCGGCCGGGAGGCGGCCACCGGCCGGGGCGTGGTCGACGTGCTCGAGGCCCACGTCCGGCGCACCGGCGGCACCCTCGAGGGCCTGCGCATCGCGGTGCAGGGCTTCGGCAACGTCGGTTCGTTCGCCGCCCTCGAGGCGGCCACCCGCGGCGCCTCGGTGGTGGCGGTGTCCGACCGCTTCGGCGGCCTGCGCAACGACGCCGGGCTCGACGTCGAGCGCCTCGCCGCCGACCAACGCAACGGCGGCAAGGTCTCCGACCACGAGGCCGACGGCGACCTCGTCTCCAACGAGGAGCTGCTGGTGAGCGACTGCGACGTCCTCATCCCCGCCGCCCTCGACGAGCAGATCCACGAGGGCAACGCCGGGCAGGTCCAGGCCCGCGTGATCGTCGAGGCGGCCAACTACCCCACCACCCCCGACGCCGACAAGATCCTCGGCGACCGCGGCGTCGTCGTGATCCCCGACATCCTGGCCAACGCCGGCGGCGTCACCGGCTCCTACTTCGAGTGGTCCATGAACATCCAGCAGTTCACCTGGAAGCTCGACCGCTTCAACACCGAACTGGCCGACAAGATGCAGGTCGCCTACACCGCGGTGGCCGACCTCGCGGAGGAGAAGCACTGCTCCCTGCGCGCCGCCGCCTTCGCCATCGGCATCCAACGCGTCGCCGCCGCCAGCCGCCTCCGCGGCTACGTGTAGCCGAGCACGCCG
>JBBJOU010000138.1:0-6045 GCA_037724305.1 Acidimicrobiales bacterium | reverse complement strand
GATCACCAGGGCGAGGGGGGCGGCGACCCGGCTGAGGAGGGCACGGCGGCCGCCGCCGCGGGCGCCGCGGGCGCGGCGGCCGGCGGGGGCGAGCACGCCGACGGCGAAGGCGGCCAGGGCGACGAGGGCGTAGTGGGGGCGCAGGACGATGGCGCCCCACACGCCAAGGGCGAGGGGGACGACGCCCGAGATCGCGCCCCGGTAGAGGCGGCTGACGCCGAGGGCCACGGCGCCCAGGCACAGCAGCATGAACGCCTCCTTGCCGATGCTGGAAGGCCAGAACCACATGCTCGGCACCAGGAACAGCAGGAGACGGAAGCGGCGGTGGTCGCCGTCGGGGACGCCCTCGCAGAACGCCAGGTAGAGCAGCAGCATCCCCACGAACGAGAAGAACGAGAACACGAAGAACGTGCCGATCAGGGTGTCGCCGATCGCCGCCTGCACGAGGCCGGCGACCACCTCGAGGAAGCGGGTGCCGGAGATCTCGCCGAGGCCGGTGAAGTCGAGGAGCCGGAACTGGGCGGCGAGCTCGGTGGCGGCCCCGTCGTAGCGCTCGGCGTCGCCGAGGCCGTCGTAGAGCAGCGCGGTGCCGCCCGAGCGGGCCACGCCGCCGACCACGATCTTGAGCACGGCGGCGCCGACCAGGAAGCGCGCCACCCCGGGGTCCCCGGTGCGCCGGGCCACCGCCCCGCACAGGGGGACGCTGATGAGCACCAGGACCGGGCCCCAGATGAAGGCACCCCACACGTCGTAGCCGTAGCGCTCGACGGTGACGGCGAGGCCCACGAGGGTGACGGACACGGCGGCGATGAGAATGACGGGCAGCGCCGACGGCCCGGTCCCCTGACCGGTGTGGCGACGGGACGAGCGGACCACGGGCGCGCCTGCCCCGGTGCCGGATGGGTGGACGGGAGCGCCGGGCAGCGCCATGGGGCGGCGGCGGGACGTGCCGGACGGGGGTGGCCCGGCCTCGGCGCTGGGCGGCTGGACGGGCGCGTCGGGCAACGTCATGGGCCGCCGGCGGGTCGAGGCGTTGGGGGCGGTCATGCGCCGGGCAGACCCGCCGGGCGCGGCCGACTCCGCATGCGACTAGGCCCCGGGATCGCGGGTGGCGGCCACTGCGTCGTCGGCACCGGTCGCCGTGGTCGGCCCTGCCTTGCCGTTGCGGGTGCCGGTCACCGCCGCCGGGGCAGGCTCGTCGGCGTTGCTGCTGTCGTCGCCGGCGTCGTCGCCAGACCACGCGACTCCGAGGTCCTCGTCTCGGGCGTCGCGCCCTTCGGACGAGCGCCGCTGCGGCTTGCGGCGCCACCACGGGCGTTCGCTCTCGCCGTAGTACCGGTTGCGGTAGTAGCTGTAGGCGGTGGGGGTGTCGCTGGCTCCGACGACCACGACGCCGAGCACGGGGGCGTCGATGCGTTGCAGGAGCTGGATGGCGTGGCTGGCAGCGCTGCGGCGGGTGTGGTCGGCCCGGGCGATCACCAGGACGGCGTCGGCGGCGGCGGTGAGCTCGCTGGCGTCGTTGGCCACCAGCAGGGGGGCGGTGTCGACGACGATGAAGTCGAACAGGTCGCGGGCGGCGTCGACCAGTGCCGCCGCCTCGCGCAGGTAGGGCGCCGGGTTGGCAGTCGGCGCGCCTGACGCCAGGAGCCGGATCCCCGGGACCGAGGTGTTGAGCTCGAGGTCGTCGAGGGAGACCATGCCGCCGGAGGAGAAGACGTCGACCATCCCGGGCTTGAGCTCGCGGCCGAACAAGGCGTGGATGCGGGGCCGGCGGAGGTCGGCCGACACCACCAGCACCCGCTTGCCCACCTCGGCGAGCACGGCGGCCAGGTTGGCGGCGGTGGTGGTCTTGCCCTCGCCGGCCGCCGCCGAGGTCACGATGACGACGCGCCCCGGTGGCTTTTCGCTCTCCGGCGCCGCACCGTCGGGACCGTGGTCGGCGGCGAAGAGGAGCACGGTGCGCAGGGCGCGGAACGCCTCCACCGCCGGGGCGGCGGGCCGGGCGACGGCCACCAGCACGTCACGGTTGCGGCGGCTGGTGGGCAGGGGCGGGATCTCACCGATCACGGGGACGCCGAACGCCCGCTCGGCGTCGGCGCGGCCTCGGACCCGCGTGTCGAGGCGCTCGGCGGCGAAGGCGGCGCCGATGCCGAGCAGCAGCCCGAAGACGGCGAGCAGGAGGGCCCGGGCCGACTTCGACTCCGGGGCCCGCACCCCCTCGGGGGTCACCACCCTCCCTTCGGTGGCGGCCTCGAGCGTTCGGAGGGGGCCGTCGGGGGGGCCGTTGAGCTCCAGGGCGTCGATGGCTGCGTTCGCCTCGCGCAGCCGGCCGCTGGCGTCGTCGAAGGCGGCCTCGACCACCGGCCGCTGGGGGTCGGCGGCGGCGACCGTCGTCAGCTGCGACCGGAGGTCGTCGAGCACGGGCCGGGTCTCCTCGACGACGGCCTCCGCCTGCGCCAGCTGCTCGGTGTACGCCCGCTGACCGTCCCCGGTGAGCGCCTCGAGCAGCTCCTCGGCGTAGACGTTGGCGGCGGCCACCGCGTCGGCGGGGTCGTCGGCCTCGGCGGTCACGGTGAGCGACGAGGTCTCCGACTGCGCTTCGCTGCGCACGTCGACGTCGATCTCGGGGTCGAGGCGCTCGGCGGCCTCCACCGGCACGTCGCCGGTGGTGACCAACAGCGCCGCCTGCTCCAGGTTGACCCCGCCGGCGTCGTTGAGCAGGGTGTGGGTGGCGGCGAAGCGCGGGGCATCGGTGCCGGTGCCGGGGGCGGTCAGGTAGCCAGCGACGGCGCCCACCAGCACAGCGACGGCGACGACCAGCCATCGGCGGCGGAGGATCCGTACGTACTCCACCAACTCCACCGGCCGTCACGTCCCTTCGCGCCGGGGCCACCCGGCGAGCCCAGCGATCGTCGAGTGTATTCGCTCTTCGACGGCCTTCCGCTGCGGGGGCCGCACGGAATGACCGTCGGCGGTCGCGGGACGACCTTGAGCCTCGGTCGCTGAGTCAGCCGGGTGACGCCCGATGGGTCACCCGGGGCGTCACCTGCTTGGTGGCGCAGCCGGTCAGGCCATCGTGCGGCGGCGCTGGTGGGCGGCGACCACGAAGATGGCGCCGATCCCGGCCACGACGATGCCGGTGGCGGCGAGGGGGACGATCAGGTCGGTGCCGGTGCGGGCGAGGGGCCCGCTGCCACGGGAGGCGCCGCCGCTGGTGGAGCCGCCGCCGCCGCCGGTGGTGCTGCCGCCACCACCCCCGGGTGGGTTGCGGTCCACGGTGGTGGGCGTCATGCCGCCGTAGTCCTGGGCGGTTGCGGCCGTGCTGCCGACGACCAGCAAACCGAAGACGAGGGCCATTGCCGCCACGATGCGTACCATTTGGTCTTCCCCAGCGTTCATGGGTCGCGAGACCCGGATTGCGCTGGAGTCTCGCGCACGGAACGCCTCCCGTCCAGTCAACCGGCGCCCCCCCGTTATTCGGCGGCGGTGGCGACCGTCACGAGGCGCGGTCCGTCGAGGCTGAAGCGCCGCTCGATGCGGCGCGCCGTATCGCCACCGGCACCGTCGGCGCCGGCGACCGGACCGGCCCGCCACCCCGCCGCCAACGTGACGTCGACGGTGACGTCGTCGGGCACCACCGTGGCCTGGTGCCCGAGGGCGAGGCGGTAGTCACCCGGGGCGAGGGAGCCCACGAGGTCGAGGCTGACGGTCACCGTCGCTCCCGCCGGCACCTCGACCAGTGCCTGGTACACGTTGACGCCGCCCTCGGCGCCGCCGCCGAACCCCGTCTCCTCGCCGTCGACCCGGCCCTCGTCCAGCTCGAGCGGGGAGTGGACCTGCACGAAGGTGCGCGCCGTCCCCGCCGCCGCCACCCCGCCGCCCAGCACCACCCGGGGCAGGCCGTCGGCCGGCGCGGTGTTGGTGAGGGTCACCGTGGCGGTCGCCGTGGTGGCGCCGCTGTCGGGGTCGTAGGCCACCTCGTAGTCGACCGCCCGCCGGGTGAACCAGTCGATCTTCGACTCCGAGCCGTTCTGGGTCACGACCACCAGGCTGTCGCCGCCATCGGGGTCGGGCGCCGCCCCGTCGGCGACGAGGCGCTCGAACAGGGCCTGCTCGTCGGCCCGGGTGGCGTGGAAGCGCAGATGGCCGGCGGCAACGGTGGGGCCGACGGCGGCGGCCAGGCGGGGCGGGGTGGCCTCGCCGCTCTCGGTGAGGCGGGTGAACACGGTGCGGGCGACCTCGCCGATGAAGGCGTCCTGGGTGGCTTCGTCGATCTGGACGTAGGCGTCGAACAGCAGGATCTGCACCGCGTTCTCGGCGGTGATGGGCTCGGGCCACGGCGCCACCTCGACGGGGCCGGTGACGGTGAGGAGGGCGGCGAGCCCGATGGGGTCGACGGCGATCACCCCGTCGAGCGCCGCACCGCCGGCCAGCGGGTAGGCGGCCTCCACCGAGGTGGCGACCGTCGGGAAGTCGGGTGACAACGTCAGGTTCTGCCAGAACCGCTCGGGGAAGAACCCGCTGTACAGCGACGAGGCGTAGACCGGGTCGATCGCCGCCGTCTGCCGGTCGGGGTCGGTGCGCTGGTTCAGCTGCGAGACGGGCTCGAACGTCGACAGCTCCAGCCGGCCGTCGGTGGCCACCAGTTGGCCGACCGCCCCGATGAGGCCGCCGCCGCCCCGGGCCTCCGACGGTGAGACGACGAGCAGGGCATAGCGCCGGGTCTCGTCGGCGCCGAGCAGCGCCGGGGCCGTCGAGGCCACGTCGGCGGCGACGGCGGAGGCGTCGACCGCCTCCTCGACCCGTTCGGTGAGCTCGTCGACGGCGACGGCGACTGGATCGAGCAGGTAGGGGCTGCGGGCGTCGGCGAGCGTGCCCCCGACCCGGCGGAGGGTGCCGAGCACGGCGGTGAGGTCGTTGCCGAGGCGCCGGGTGGCCTCGACCGGGAAGGCGCCGTTGGCGACCACCAGCTCCTCGGCCTCGGCGCGCGCCGCCAGGCGGACGCCCTCGAGGCTGAGGTCGAGCCCGGCGGCGGCGACGGTGCGCGACGCGGCCACGTTGGGGCCCACCCCGGGGACCGCCAGCGCGACGGTGAGCGCCGGCGAGGCGAGGCGATCGTCGGCCTCGGCGAAGGCGGTCTCGGCGGTGGCGAAGGCCCGCTCGGCGGCCTCGATGTCGCCGTCGGTGGCGGCGTCGAGGCCGGTCTCGGCCGCCTCGCGCCCGTCGATCAGCGCCCGGCGGGCGTCGAGCACGGCCATCGCCGCCATGACGGCGGCCGCCACCACCACCACGCCGACGAGACCGGCCACCGCGACGAGGGGCGGCCGCACCCCCCCCACCGGTTCGAGGCGGGCGTCGGGGCTCCGGGTGGCGGCGGTGGCGGCGACGATCACCACCGCCGCCGCCCCCAGGCCGGCGCTGGGGTCGACGGTGGCGGTGGCGACCCGGGCGGCCACCGCGGCGCCGGCGCCCACGGCGAGGGCGACGACCACGAGGGGGAGGAGCTCCCGGCCCCGACCGCGCACCCGGCGGCGCACCGCCACCCGCTCATCGAGGCCCATCGGGCGGGCCCACCACGACTGGCGCCGGAGCCGGGCGAGGCCGTCGACCGCCGCCGGCGCCACCAGCGGGCCGAGGAGGGCGAGGGCGACGACCGGGTGGGCGAGGGCGCGGTCGACGCGCAGCTCGACCACGGCTACGGCGAGGGCGAGCCCGACCACCGCCCCGCCGGTGCGGCCGGTGCTGGTGCTGGCCGGGGGCAGCGTGTGGGCGCCGAGGCCGACGCCGGCGCCGACGAGGCTGGCCCCGAGCACGGCCGTCGCCGGCTCGCCGGTGCCGAGCCCGGCGGCGAGGAGGCCGCCGCCGCCGAGGACGGCGACCGTGGAGCTCGACCCGTCGAGGGTGAGCGAGGCGCAGCCCGCCATGGCGGCCAACAGCACGAGGGCGGTGACGATGCCGTCGGTGACGGCGAGGCCGGTGACCTCGGCCCGGACGCCGAGGAGGGTGACGACGATCGGACCAACAGCACTGTCGGCGGTCGGCATC
>JBBJOU010000137.1:0-6067 GCA_037724305.1 Acidimicrobiales bacterium | reverse complement strand
GCTCGCACACCACGCGCAAGGGCGAAGGGCGCACGGGGGCCGGCGTGGTGGCGGGCGTCGGGCCCATTCGACCCGTCGCTGGCCCCCATCGGTCGGTTGCTGCTTCGCGGGCCGACCGGGGTGCGCGCAGCCACCCGTAGAGGTGGCTCTCTGCACGACGGTGCCCACGCCCAGGGACCGAGGTGCATGCAACCACCCCTACGGGTGGCTCGCTGCTCACCAGTCGTGGCCCGGGTGGCTGCCTGCACACCGGTAGCGAGGAGACGTGGCTACCGGGGCAACCGGACCGGACACGGCAGCCCGGGACACCGCCGGGCCCCACGTGCGCCCTTCGCCCTTGCGCGATGACCGAACCGACGGGAACGCCCTGCGTCGACGAGCGCGCACCCGGTCCCGATCGCTTGACCTTGCGCTCGAGTGCCGCCGGAACAGAAGGAGCGCCGTCGGAGCCCTCCGGAAGCCCCGAAGGGGCTACCGGGCCTTGGCCAGGAAGTGCTCGACGGCGACGATGACCCGGGTGACCTTGCCGGCGGCGATGAGGCCGCAGTGGTCGCTCACGGAGACGGTGAAGGTGAGGCGGCGGCCCTCGACCCGTTCGAGGTGGGCCTCGGCGATCACGGTGGCGCCCACCTTGGTGGGGGCGAGGTGGTCGAGCTGGACCCGCATCCCCACCGACGTCTCGCCGTCGGCGAGGTGGCCGGCGACGGCGGAGATCGTGGCTTCCTCGGCGAGGGCGACCACCCGGGGGGTGCCGAGGACGGCGACCTCGCCCGAGTGCAGCGCGACGGCGGTGTCGGCGTCGGTGACTTGGAGCTCGGCCTTCCCGGCGAGGCCGGGACGAAGAGGCATGGGGGTACGATATGCCGCTATGTGTTGGCGGTCGCAAGCTGACGCCGACCTACTACGCGATTCGCCCATTTCCGTCCCCGTCCCAGCACCCTGAGGAGCCCACGTTGCTCGATGACGACCTGATTCGACGCACCCTCGCCACCGCCCTGCGTACCGGCGGCGACTTCGCCGAGGTGTTCGTCGAGGACAAGCGGTCGAGCTCGGCCCGCCTCGACGACGGCAAGGTCGAGGAGCTGTCGTCGGGGCGCGATCGTGGCGCCGGCATCCGCGTCGTGGTCGGCGACACCACCGGCTTCGCCCACACCGCCGACCTGTCGGAGTCCGGGCTGACCGCCGCCGCCGGCGCCGCCGCCGCCGCCGCCCGGGGGGCGTCGGAGGGCACCGTCGTGGTCGACCTCGACCGCAGCACCGCCCCCCGCCCCAACGAGGTGCGCATCCAGCCCGCCGACATCGCCAAGTCGGCCAAGGTGGCCCTGCTGACGCGGGCCGACGAGGCGGCCCGCTCCACGTCGGGCGCCATCAAGCAGGTCTCGGCCCGGGTGGCCGACAGCCGCCGCCGCATCCTGGTGGCCAACAGCGAGGGCCTGCTCACCGAGGACGACCAGGTGCGGACGTTGCTGTCGGTCATGGCCGTGGCCATGGGCGACGCCGGCATGCAGACCGGCTACGAGACCGTCGGCTACACCATCGGCTGGGAGCTGTTCGACCGGGTCGACGTCGAGGAGCACGCCCGCACGGTGGCCCAGCGGGCGCTCACCAAGCTGGCCGCCCGTCCCGCCCCCTCGGGCACGATGCCGGTGGTGATCGGCCCCGGCGGCGGTGGTGTGCTGTTCCACGAGGCGTGCGGCCACGGCCTCGAGGCCGACCTCGTCGGCAAGGGGGCGTCGGTGTTCGCCGGCAAGGTCGGCCAGCTGGTCGCCAACCCCAAGATCACCCTGGTCGACGACGGCACCATGGGCGAGGAGTGGGGGTGCTTCGCCGTCGACGACGAAGGCACCCCCGCCCAGCGCAACGTGCTCATCCAGGACGGCGTGCTCACCGACTTCATGTACGACACGCTGCGGGCCCGCAAGGAGGGGCACCGCAAGTCGGGCAACGGCCGCCGCCAGAGCTACCAGCACCTCCCCATGGTCCGTATGACCAACACGGTGCTGCTGGCCGGCGACGACGATCCGGCGGCCATCCTCGCCGGCACCGAGCGGGGCGTCTACGTGGCCAACCTCGGCGGCGGCCAGGTCAACACCGCCACCGGCGACTTCGTGTTCGGCATGACCGAGGCGTACCTCATCGAGAACGGGGAGCTCACCGAACCGCTGCGGGAGGGCAACCTGATCGGCAACGGTCCCAAGGTGCTCGAGAGCATCGATGCCGTGGGCACCGACTTCGCCATGGGCCACCCCGGCATGTGCGGCAAGGACGGCCAAGGTGTCCCCGTCGGTGACGGCGTCCCCACCCTCCGGGTCAAGGAGCTCACCGTCGGCGGCACCGCCTCGTGAGCTCCCCGTCGCTGGTCGAGCTGGCCGAGCAGGTGTGCTCGTGGGCGGGCGACGACGAGCAGGTCGAGGTCTACGTCGGGCGCGGCCGGGAGACGCAGATCCGGGTCTACGAGGGTGCCGTCGAGAAGCTGGCGACGGCCGACTCGGCCGGTGTCGGCATCCGGGTGGTGCGCGACCACCGCCAGGGCTTCGCCTACGCCGGCACCCTCGACGAGGCGATCCTGGCCGAGACGCTGGCCGACGCCCGCGACAACGCCGCCTTCGGCGACCCCGACGAGGCCCTCGGCCTGGCCATTCCCGATGGCGTCGCCGTCCCCCCGCTCGACCTGTTCCGACCCGGGCTCGCCGACTTCGCCACCGAGGCCAAGGTCGACCTCGCCCTTGAGCTCGAGCGGGCCGTCCGGGGCGCGGACGCCCGCATCGTCGGCCTCGAGGCGTGCGACTACGAGGATGGCAGCACCGAGACGGCGGTGGTCACCACCACCGGCATCCGGGTCGAGAGCGCGGAGACCTACTGCTACCTGTCGGCCGACGCCCTGGCCACCGTCGGCGACGAGACCCAGACCGGGTTCTGGTTCAGCCTCGGCCGCCAGCCCGACGAGCTCGACGCCGCCGCCTGCGCCGCCGAGGTCGCCGTCCGCGCCACCCGGATGCTGGGCGCCACCAAGCCGGCGAGCGCCCGCACCACCGTCGTGCTCGACCCGTTCGTGACCGCCCAGTTCCTCGGCCTGTTCGGCTTCGCCCTCTCCGGCGAGCAGGTGCTCAAGGGCCGCTCGTTCCTGGCCGACCGCATGGGCGAGACCGTCGGCGCCCCGGTGCTGACCCTGGTCGAGGACCCGACCAACGCCCTGGCCATGTCCGCCACCGGCACCGACGGCGAGGGTCTCGCCACCCGGCGGGTGCCGCTGCTCGACGCCGGCGTGCTGGCCGGCTTCGTCCACGACAGCTACACCGCCCGCCGCCTCGGCAGCGCCAGCACCGGCTCCGCCGTGCGCGGCTTCTCGTCCACCCCGTCGGTGGGCACCCGGGCTCTCGCCCTCACGCCGGGCGACCGCTCCCCCGAGCAGCTGCTCGACGACGTCGGCGACGGCGTCCTCATCGCCTCGGTGGCCGGCCTGCACTCCGGCGTGAACCCGGTGTCCGGCGACTTCTCGACTGGCGCCGAGGGCATCCGCATCGTCGGCGGCGCCCTCACCGAACCGTTGCGGGAGTTCACCATCGCCTCCACCCTCCAGCGGATGCTGGCCGACGTCCAGGCGGTTGGCAACGACATCGCCTGGCTCCCGATGGGTGCCGCCGGCGTCTCCCTCGTCGTCGCCGACGTCAGCCTCTCGGGCCGCTGACCCCCCAACGGTTGAGGGTCGGTCGGGGACCCCTAGCCTCGCCGCCATGACCTCGTCCCCCGAGCTGCTCGACCTCGCCACCCGGGTGGCGGGGATGGCGCAGGGGGGCGAGCAGGTCGAGGTGTACGCCAGCCGGGGGCGCGCCACGTCGGTGAAGGCCTACGAGGGCGAGGTCGAGTCGTTCACCTCGGCCGAGTCGTTCGGGATCGGCGTGCGCGTCGTGCGGGCCGACAAGCGCCAGGGGTTCGCCTCGGCCGGCTCCCTCGACGAGGGCATCGTGGCCGAGGTGCTGGCCGACGCCCGCGACAACGCCGCCTTCGCCGAACCCGACGAGTGGGCGGGCGTGGCCGAACCCGATGGGGTCGACGTCACCCCCATCGAGCTGTGGCACCCGGCGCTCCTGGAGCTGGGCACCGAGGCCAAGGTGGCCCTGGCCATCGAGCTCGAACGGGTGGTGCGGGCCGGTGATCCCCGCATCGCCGGCGTCCGCAGCGCCGCCTACGGCGACTCTGCCGGCGAGGGCGCGGTGGCCACCTCGACCGGGATCGCCGTCTACGACCGGGCCACGTTCTGTCACCTGGCGGTCACCGCCCTCGCTCGCGATGGCGACGAGACCCAGGTCGGCGGCGGCGTCGCCGTCGGGCGCGAGCCGGGTGAGCTCGACCTCGCCGAGGCCGCCGCCGACGCGGTCGAGCGGGCCACCCGCCTGCTCGGCGCCCGCCAACCACCCAGCCAACGCCTGACCGTCGTGCTCGAGCCCCGGCTGGCGGCGACGTTGCTCGGGATCGTCGGCGGGATGCTGCGCGGCGACGTCGTGCTCAAGGGCCGCTCGCCGTTCGCCGACCGGGTGGGCGAGCAGATCGCCTCGCCGCTGCTCACCTACGTCGACGACCCCACCGACCACCGATCGCTGGCCGCCGACAGCCACGACGGCGAGGGCCTGGCCACCCGCCGCAACGCCCTCATTGCCGACGGTGTGCTCCAGGGCTTCCTCCACGACACCTACACCGGGCGCCGCAGCGGCGCCGGCTCGACCGGCTCGGCGGTGCGGGGCTCACGCTCGACGCCCACCCCCGGTCTGCAGGCTCCTGCGTTGCGCCCCGGTGCCCGGGATCTCGACACCATCGTCGCCGGCCTCGATGGCGCCCTGCTGGTGCAGTCGATGCACGGTCTCCACTCCGGCGTGAACGCCGTGTCGGGTGACTTCTCGGTCGGCGCCGACGGCGTGATGATCCGCGACGGTGCCCTCGCCGAACCGGTTCGCGAGGTCACCCTCGCCTCCACCCTGCAGCGCCTGCTGCTCGACGTCGTCGAGGTCGGCAACGACCTCGAGTGGCTCCCCGGCGGCAGCGGCGCCCCCACCCTCGTCATCGCCGACGTCGCCCTCTCCGGCAAGTAGCCCTCACCGCGCCGGGTAGCGTCCCCGCCTCGTGCCGATTCTCCACGCCATCGTGCTCGGGATCGTGCAGGGTCTGTCGGAGTTCCTGCCGATCAGCTCGAGCGGCCACCTCATCGTGGTGCCGTGGCTGTTCGGGTGGGACGACTTCGCCGGCAACGAGGGCCTCAAGAAGACCTTCGACGTCGCCCTCCACATCGGCACCCTGGCGGGCCTCCTCGGCTACTTCCGCCGCGACCTCGTCCGCCTCGCCGTCGCCGCCCTGCGCCGCCCCGGCAGCCAGGACGGCAAGCTGGCCTGGTGGATCGCCGCGGCTACCGTGCCCGCCGCCGCCACCGGCGCCCTGTTCAGCACGTTGATCGAGGAGAACCTCGGCCAGATCTGGCTGATCGCCCTCATGCTCATCGGCTTCGGCCTCCTGCTCGGCCGGGCCGACGCCGCCGGCGGCTCCCGCCCCCTCGGAAAGGCCCGTCTACGCGACGTGCTGTGGATGGGCGTCGGCCAGGCCCTCGCCCTCCAGCCCGGCGTGTCGCGCTCGGGGGCGACGATGACCGCCGGCCGCTTCCTCGGCCTGTCCCGTGACGCCGCCGCTCGCGTCGCCTTCCTCATGAGCGTGCCCATCACGTTGGGAGCCATCGTCTTCAAGGGCGTCGACGTCGCCGCCGACGGCGGCATCCCCTCGGACTTCGTGGCCCCCTTCGCCTGGGGCATCGCTTCCTCCGCCGCCACCGGCTTCCTCGCCGTCTGGGGCACCCTCACCCTCGTCCGCACCCGCACCTTCCGCCCCTTCGTCATCTACCGCGTCGTCGCCGGTCTGGCGGTTCTGAGCCTCTACGCCGTCCGGGGCGCCTGACGGGCGCTCGACCGCCGCTCCGGCAGCGACAGCGCGTCGCGTGGCCGGGAGTGGTCGTCCCCCGGCCGTAGGCCGGTGACGGCGCGGGGTAGGGGACGACGGGTGGCCCGAGGATGGGCGCCGCTACGAG
>JBBJOU010000136.1:0-6231 GCA_037724305.1 Acidimicrobiales bacterium | reverse complement strand
GCCGCCGGCTGCGACCGGGTGCTCGCCCGCTCGGCGTTCTTCGCCGATGTCGGCGCCGCCGTCCGCGGTGCCTGAGGCGGCGGCGCCGGCAGGGCTGGCGCTCGCGCTGCGACCGGGGTGCAGCCCGCCACCCCTTCGGGTGGTCGAGTGCACCCCGGTGGGCACAGACGGCATCGGCGTCAGCCGCGGGCAGCCACGGCGCCGCCGAGAGCGGCCCGGACGGCGGCCAGGCGCTCGGGGACCACCGACCACCACACCCAGCGGCCCCGCTTCTCGCCGGCGATGAGGCCCGCCTCGGCCAGCACCTTGGCGTGGTGGCTGACGGTGGGCTGACTGCGGTCGAGGGCGCCGAGGAGGTCGCAGGCGCACGCCTCGCCGGCGGTGGCCACCAGGTTGAGCAGCTTGAGGCGCACCGGGTCGGCGAGGGCGGCGAAGGCGGCGGCGAGGTCTGCCGCGTCAGCCTCGTCGAGGGTGCTGGTGAGCACCGATGTGCAGCACCCGTCGTCGCCGACATCGGTCGTCATGGCTTCTCCTCCACGGGCCGTACCCATTGACAGTCATCGATGGATCCGATAGAACACCCATCGACAGCGATCAATCTACCGGAGGACCCCATGAGCCGTGTCCAGCTCGCTCTGAACGTCGCCGACATCGACAAGGCGGTGGACTTCTACTCGAAGCTCTTCGGCGCCGAGCCGGCCAAGCGCCGGCCGGGGTACGCCAACTTCGCCATCGTCGACCCCCCGCTCAAGCTCGTGCTGCTCGAGTCGGCGGCGACCGAGAACGGTGTCACCGGCCGGCTGAACCACCTGGGCGTCGAGGTCGGCTCCACCGACGACGTGCTCGCCGCCCGCCGGCGCCTGGCGGACGAGGGTCTCGCCACCGCCGACGAGGACGAGGTCACCTGTTGCTACGCGGTGCAGGACAAGGTGTGGACCGACGATCCGGACGGCGCGCCCTGGGAGATCTACACGGTGCTCGCCGACGTCGCCGAGCAGGGGGCCACCGCCTCCGCCGCCCAGCCCGCCTGCAACTGCTGATCCGGCATGGGTGACCTGGGCCGCAAGGCCCTCGCCGAAGGGGTGGGCACCGGGTTCCTGGTGGCCGGTGTCGTCGGCTCCGGCATCTTCGCCGTGCGCCTCTCGCCCGACGACGTCGGCATCCAGCTCCTCGAGAACTCGACGGCGACCGCCGGCATCCTCGTGGCGCTCATCCTGGCCTTTGGTTCGGTGTCGGGCGCTCACTTCAACCCCGTCGTCACCATCGTCGACCGACTGCTCGGGGGCATGGACACGCGCACGGCTGCGGCCTACGTCGGCGCCCAGGTGGTCGGGGGGGCGCTCGGCACCGTGATCGCCAACCTCATGTTCGAGCTGCCCGCCGTCGAGCTCTCGACCCGGGAGCGGGCCACCGGTGGCGAGTGGCTGGGCGAGGTGGTCGCCACCTTCGGGCTCCTCGTCGTCATCCTCGGCGTGGTCCGCTCCGGTCGGTCGTCGACCGCCCCGTTCGCCGTCGCCGGCTACATCGCCGCCGCCTACTGGTTCACCTCGTCGACCAGCTTCGCCAACCCCGCCGTGACCATCGCCCGCACGCTGTCCGACACCTTCGCCGGCATCGAGCCGGCCTCCGCGCCGCTGTTCGTCGTCGCCCAGTTCGTGGGCGGCGGCCTCGCCCTGGCCTTCGCCCGCGTCGTCTTCCCCGACCTCACCGAGGGCGAGCAGACCGACGCGGCCGAGGCGGTCGTCGTGCCTCACGACGCCTGACCCTCACCCGATCGGAGATCCACCGTGCCCGACCTCGACAGCCTCACCATCGACCAGCAGCTCGCCCTCAAGGTGGCGGCCAAGAACCTCGGCGCCACCTTCGAGGGCACCTTCGGCCAGGAGACCATCCAGGAGTTCCTCGCCAACAGCTACGACCAGTTCGCCGGGCGGGCCACCGTGTCCAACTTCGTGCCCCTGCTGGCCGAGCGCTTCGCCAAACAGCGCCTCACCGCCCTCGCCCGGGTGGAGGGCAAGCACAACGACGGCCTCCCCGTCGTGCTGTTCCTGTGCGTGCACAACGCCGGACGCTCGCAGATGGCCCTGGGCTGGTTCAACCACCTCGCCGGCGACCGCGCCATCGCCTGGTCGGGCGGCTCCGAACCCGGCACCGACGTGAACCCCTCCGCCGTCGAGGCGATGGGCGAGGTCGGCATCGACATCACCGCCGAATACCCCAAGCCGTGGACGACCGAGATCGTCCAGGCCGCCGACGTGGTGATCACCATGGGCTGCGGCGACGCCTGTCCGATCTACCCCGGGAAGCGCTACGCCGACTGGGAGCTCGACGACCCGGCGGGCCAGGGCGTGGCCGCCGTCCGCCCCATCCGCGACGACATCGAGCAGCGGGTCCGCGCCCTGCTGGCGTCGCTCGACGTGCCCGTCGGCTGACGAGCCCCGCTCCATCGTCGTCAGGCGTGCGGGTGATGTCGGCGGAAAGGGACGGCTGCGCCTCAATGTCGCGCTCGAGCAACCGATTGCAGCTCGGTGGCCAATCGCAGGGAGTACCGGAAGGATCCGTTTGCCGGGCTCCGCTTGGACGACGCCTTCGTGCAGGCTGCTCGGTGCCACGAGCCTTCCGCCGCCGAGCGCGGGGAGCAGGCAGTGCGCCCGACGCCCGAGCAGCCGGCGGGGCGGGCCAGCCGGCGGCGTCGACCGGCGCGCCGCTGGTGGGCGTTGGTGCCCGGCGTCGCCGTTCTGCTCGTCGGCGCGGTCCTGGTCTGGTCGTGGCGCACCGGGTCGACCGACGGGGTCGCGGCGGCCGCCGCGGCCGCAGCGGCTGATCCCCCGGTGTTCGTCGCCATCGATGGCGGCGACCGCCCCACGCCGAGCCGAGCCGACAGCAACGTCCCCCTCGGCGCCCCCCTGAGCGGGATCCCGGAGGACGGCCCGCACCGGTTCCACTGGACCCAGCCGGGCGGCGACGAGCCGGTGGCCTACGACCCGTGCCGGCCCATACCCGTCGTCGTGAACGAGGCGGCGGCCCCCCCGGGGGCGACGGCGATCGTGTCCCAGGCGATCACCGAGATGGCGGTGATCACCGGCCTGCAGCTCACGATGGAGGGCTCGACCGACGAGGTGCCGGCGGTCGACCGACCCGCCTTCCAGCCCGAACGTTACGGCGACCGCTGGGCTCCCGTCCTCCTGGCCTGGACCGATCCCACCGAGGTCCCCGAGCTCGCCGGCGGGGTGGCGGGCCTGGGCGGGAGCGTCCGCGTCGGTGGGCCCGGGTCGGCGCCCGCGGTCTACGTCTCGGGGATCGTGCTGCTCGACGGACCGCAGGCCGCGAGCATGCTCGGCGGCGGCGGCGACGCCGCGGTCCGGGCGCTCGTGCTCCACGAGCTCGGGCATCTCCTCGGCCTCGACCACGTCGACGACGACACGCAGCTGATGCACGACCAGCCCAGCACTGACGTGGTCGAGCTCCAACAGGGTGACCTCGCCGGCCTGGCGGAGCTCGGGCGGGGACCGTGCCGGGCCGAGCTCTGACGACGGCCGGGGCGACGGCCGGCTACGTCGGGCGGCGGCGCATGAGCCAGGCGTCGGGGTCCTCGGCCAGAGCCTCGACGTGGGGCGGGAGCCGGCCGGCGGCGAGGTCGGCCACCGTCGTCTCCTCGAGGACGTGGCGCAGGGCGGCGCGGACCGCCACCCACAGCTGGGGGAGGGGGGCGTCGGTGCGCTCGTAGACGAGCTCGTGGGGCGGAATGCCTCGTACCGCCGCCATCGGACCTTCGACGGCGCGGATGATGTCGGCGACGCTGATCTCGGCGGCACTGCGAGCGAGGCGCCACCCGCCGGCGGCACCGCGCTGGCTGGCCAGGAGCTGCCCGTTGCGCAGGCTGCGGAGGATGTCGTCGAGGAAGGCCGGGGGGATGTCCTGGTCGGAGGCGAGGGTGTCCCGCTTCACCGGCACCGCCGGCTCGGTACGGGCCAGGGCGACCACCGCCCGCACGGCGTAGTCGACCTTGGCCGTGACGCGCACGAACGTCCCTACCGGTCCTGGTCGTCGTCGTCGGGGCGGTCGAGGCGGAGCCAGCCGGCGTCGGTGATGGCTCGCGACTCGAAGAACAGGCAGCCGTCGGGGCAGGCGAAGGGGGCTTCGTCGTTGGCGCCGAGCCGGCACCGTTGCACGAGGTCGCCGCCGGGGACCGACCGGGTGGAGTAGTGGCGGCAGTCCTCACGCACGGTCACGGCGCCCGAGTCTGACAGGCTGCTCTGGTATGGCACGACGGTTGGTGGTGATCGGGGGCGACGCCGGCGGGATGGGTGCGGCGGCGCGGGCCCGCCGCCTCGACCCTGACCTCGAGATCGTGGCGCTGGAGAAGGGGGAGTGGACGAGCTACTCCGCCTGCGGGATCCCCTACCTCGTGTCGGGCGTGGTCACCGGGGGCCTCGAGGCGTTGGTGGCGCGCTCGCCCCAGGTCCACCGCACCAAGTACCGCATCGACGTCCGCTTGCGCCACGAGGTCACCGGCATCGATCTCGACATGCGTCGCGTCGAGGTGCGCAACCACGAGCACGGGCGCACCCTGCACCTCTCCTTCGACGAGCTGTTGATCGGCACCGGCGCCCGCCCCCTCCGCCCCGACGTCGAGGGCATCGACCTGCCGTTCGTGCACGGCGTGCAGACCCTCGACGACGCCGGGCGCCTCATCGCCCACGCCCGGGCCGCCGACTGCCGGCGGGTGGTGGTGGTGGGCGGCGGCTACATCGGCATCGAGATGGCCGAGGCCTTCACCGAGCGGGGTGCCGAGGTGACCCTCGTCGAGGGCGGCGCCCAACTCATGCGCACCCTCGACCCGGACATGGCCCGCCGCGTCGAGGCCGCCGTGCAGCGCTTCGGCATCGAGCTGCGCACCAGCACGCCGGTCACCGGCTTCGCCGACGGCGAGGTGCACACCGACAGCGGCCCGATCCGCGCCGACCTCGTCATCCTCGGCCTCGGCGTCACCCCCAACAGCGAGTTGGCCGCCGACGCCGGCATCGAGACCGGTGCCAAGGGTGCCGTCAGCGTCACCCCCCGGCAGCGCACGAGCGCCGAGGGCGTGTGGGCGGCGGGCGACTGTTGCGAGTCGTTCCACCTCGTGTCCCGGCGCCGGCTCCACGTCGCCCTCGGCACCGTCGCCAACCGTCAGGCGCGGGTGGCGGGCACCAACCTCGGGGGCGGCAGCGCCACCTTCAACGGCGTCGTCGGGACCGCCATCACCAAGTTGTGCGGCACCGAGGTGTCGCGCACCGGGCTGACCGAGCACGAGTGCGAGGCGGCCGGCCTCGACGCGGTGGCGGCCACCATCACCAGCTCCACCCGGGCGGGGTACTACCCGGGGGCGGAGGAGATCGCGGTGAAGGCCGTGGCCGAGCGGCGCACGGGCCGCCTCCTCGGCATGCAGATCGTCGGGGGGGCGCCGGGCGCGGGCAAGCGCATCGACGCCGTCGCCGTCGCCCTCCACGCCGGCTTCACCGCCGAGGAGCTCAACGACGCCGACCTTGCCTACGCCCCGCCCTTCGGCCCCGTGTGGGATCCGGTCGCCGTCGCCGCCCGCGCCGTCGCCAAGGCTGCTGTCGCGCCCTCCTGAAGGAATCGCGCCACGGGTGTCGATTCGGGCCGTGGTCGTTCGTCGACAGTGGTGAAAGGTCCGGTACCGTGCCGGCCCGCTGCCAGAGGAGATCCCCATGACCCAGTACCTGTTGGCCGTGCACATGGTCGACGGCGAGCCCGAGCCGCCGGCCGAGGAGATGCAGCAGGCGTACAAGGACGTCGAGCCTTCAACGCCGACCTGCAGACGGAGGGCGCGTGGGTGTTCGCCGGCGGGCTCCACCCCGCCGACACCGCCACCGTCGTGCGCGTCGACGGCGGCGAGGTGATCACCACCGACGGTCCGTTCGCCGAGACCAAGGAGCAGCTCGGCGGGTTCTGGGTCGTCACCGCTGCGGACCTCGACGCTGCGCTGGCGTTGGCGGCCAGGGCCGCCACCGCCTGCCGGGCGCCGGTCGAGGTGCGGCCCTTCCAGGGCGAGCCCGAGGGGTAGCCGAGGTGGCCTCCGCCGCCGCCGAGGTCGAGCGGACGTTCCGGCTGGAGTTCGGTCGGGTCGTGGCCACGCTGGTCCGCCACCACGGCGACCAACACCACGCCGCGGAGGCCGTCCAGGAGGCGTTCCGACTGTCGGTCCAGCGGTGGCCGCAGGAGGGC
>JBBJOU010000135.1:0-6246 GCA_037724305.1 Acidimicrobiales bacterium | reverse complement strand
GAGCGCAAGGTCGACTCGGCGAAGAAGACCCTCACCGCCATCAACCCCGACGTAAGCGTCGTGACCTACGACGTCCGCCTCGGTGCCGACAACGTGATGGCAATCCTCGGCGGCATAGGGGAAGGGGCCCCCGCCGGAGGACAGGGCGAGTCAGCGGGCGGTCCCGCCGGCAGCCCCACCTGGGACGTGATCGTCGACGGCACCGACAACTTCCCCACCCGGTTCCTGGTGAACGACGCTTCGGTGAAACTCGGCATCCCGGTCGTCCACGGGTCGATCTTCCGCTTCGAGGGGATGGTCACCGTGTTCGACCCCCGCTCCGGGCCGACCTACCGCGACATGGTGCCCGAGCCCCCGCCGGCCGAGCTCGCCCCCAGCTGCGCCGAGGCCGGCGTGCTCGGCGTGCTCCCCGGTATCGTCGGATCGATCCAGGCCCTCGAGGCCATCAAGCTCATCCTGGGCCTGGGCGATCCGCTGGTCGGCCGCCTCCTCGCCTACGACGCGATGGAGCAGAGCTTCCGCGAGTACAAGGTGCGGGTCGACCCGGCCAACGAGATCACCTGGGCCAACCGCGACCGCATCATCGTGGCCGAGCTCGACGAGCACTGCATGCCCCACCCCCTCGCCCCCCCGCCGGCGAACTGATCAGCGAGTGGCGTCCGGCCGAAGGCCGAGCACGCGGCGGTCTCCCCGAACCTAGGGTGGGGTGAGGAGCGAGCCGAGGCTTCGGCGGGAGCGGTCCCCGGGGTCCCCATCCATCCATGCAGTTCTGCACGATCGTCGCCCGCAACTACCTCGCCTATGCCGAGGTGCTCATGGCCGGCGTGGCGCGCCACCACCCCGAGGCCGGCCGCACCGTCGTGGTCGTCGACGCCGTCCCCGGTGAGGCGCTCCGCACCGCGCTGCCGACGCTCCTGCTCGACGACCTGGCATTCGACCCCGGCGAGCTCGACCGCCTGCGGTCGATCTACGACGTCACCGAGCTGTGCACCGCGGTGAAGCCGGCCGTCCTGGCGCACCTGCTCGACGCCGGCGCGACGGTGGCGTGCTACCTCGACCCGGACATCGTCGTGCACGCCCCCCTCGACGGTCTCGGGGAACGGGCGTGCGCCCACGACGTGGTGCTCACGCCCCATCTGCTCGCCCCGATGCCCGATGACGGCCTCGGCATCACCGAGCGAACCATCCTGTTGTCGGGCGTGTTCAACCTCGGCTTCGTCGCCGTCGGCCCGACGTCGCGCCCGTTCCTCGCCTTCTGGGATGAGCGGCTGCGGCGCCACTGCCTGGTCGACCACGGCGCCGGGCTGTTCACCGACCAGCGCTGGATCGACCTCGCCCCTGCGCTCTTCGACGTGGCGGTGGTGCGCGACGCGGGCTGGAACGTCGCCTACTGGAACCTCCACGAGCGCCCTCTGCGCCTCACCGCCGCCGGGACCGCCACCGTGGGAGACGGCGTGCCGCTCGTGTTCTTCCACCACAGCGGCCACGATCCGGCCGACGGCACCCTGCTCTCCAAGCACCAGGGCGATCGCCCCCGCATCCTCCTGAGCGAGCACCCCGACCTCACGGCGCTCTGCGCCCGGTGGCGGGCCGATCTCGATGCCGCCGGCCACGGCCGGCGGCGTCGCACCCCCTACCGCTGGGCCGCCACCACCGGCGGCGTCGCCCTCACCACGCCGGTGCGACGCTGCGTGCGCGACGCGCTGCTGGCCGCCGAGGCGACCGGCACCGAACGCCCCCCGTCGCCCATCGCCCCCGACGGCGGCGCCGGCTTCGTCGCCTGGTGCCGCGCCGCCGACACCGCCGACGACACCGCCGACGACGCCCCGACCGCCGCGGGAGGCGGCGCCGACATCGGGGTGCCCCGCCTCGTGCGGTGGTTGCACCGCACGAGGGCGGACCTGCAGGCCGCCTTCCCCCGCGTGCCCGGCGCCGACGCCGCCGCGCTGGTGCAGTGGGCCGCCACCGACGCTGCCGTCCGCGGCGATGTCCCGATCGCCCTTCTCCCCGATCCGCCCCTGCCGGTCACCCTGGTGGCGCCGACCCCCGCGACGTCCGCCACCCCGACGCCGGGCTTCAACGTGGTCGGCTACCTCGAGGCCGAGCTGGGGGTCGGCGAGAGCGGTCGCCTGGTCGTCCGCGCCGCCGAGGCCGCCGGGCTGCCCGTCGCCACCCGCGCCGAGCGGGGCACCTCGTCGCGCCAGCGCCACGGCTTCGGTCCCCGGGGCGCCCCCGGTCTGCCCCACGACACCACCGTGCTGGCCGTCAACGCCGACCGGGTCGGTGCCGTACTCGACGCCCTGCCTCCCGCCGAGCAGAAGGGACGCTACCGCATCGGGTTCTGGTACTGGGAGGTCGACGTCCTTCCCGACCCCATGCGTCGCGCCTTCGACCGGGTCGACGAGGTCTGGGTCGCCTCGCGCTACGTCGCCGACGTCCTCCGCCCGCTGTCCGACACCCCGATCGAGCGCTTCCCGCTGCCGGTGCTGTGGCCCGAGACCCCCACTGCACTCACCCGGGCCGACGTCGGTCTGCCCGCGGAGCGCTTCACCTTCCTCTACGTCTTCGACTTCTTCAGCGTGTTCGAACGCAAGAACCCGCTCGGCGTCGTCGATGCCTACACCCGCGCGTTCGGCCCCGACGACGGCGCCGCCCTGGTGCTCAAGACCATCAACGGCGACCGCTGCATCCACGACCTCGAGCGCCTGCGCCTAGCCGTCGCCGGCCGCCCCGACATCGAGGTCCGCACCGAGTACCTCCCGGCGGCGCACGTCCGCGCCCTCACCGAGCGCAGCGACGCCTACGTGTCGCTGCACCGCAGCGAGGGCTTCGGCCTGACCATCGCCCAGGCCATGGCCGCCGGTACCCCGGCGGTCGCCACCGCCCATTCCGGCAACCTGGACTTCATGACCCCTGCGGTGAGCGTGCTCGTGCCGTCCACGCTGCGGGCCGTGGGCCCGGGCTGCGACCCCTACCCGCGTCATGCCACCTGGGCCGACCCCGACCTCGACGCCGCCGCCGACGCCATGCGGACCCTGGCCGACGACCCCGCCGCCGCCCGCCGCCTCGGCGAAGCCGGCCGCGCCCACGTGCGGTCACACCACGGGATCGCCCCGGCGGCGGCGTTCCTCCGGGCCCACTTCGACGCTCCAGTCGGCGTGCTGGTCGGCGGCGGCGCCGCCCGGGCCACGGCATGAGCGTCTTGGCCCCTCGCCGTGGACCGGGGTGCACCAGTCCACCCGTCGGGGTGGTTCGCGACACCCCGGTTCGTCAGCCGGGCGCCGCCGCATGAGGCGCCGCCCGATCGCCCCGCTGGCGCCCGGGGAGTGGCTCGACGGGCGGGAGGCGGCGGTGGCGGCGGCCGTCGTCGCCGCCACCGACCGCTCGTCCACCAGCGACGAGCTGGCCGACGCCGCCGACGACCAGATCACCCGCTACCACCTCGCGGCCAGCCGCGCCGACGTGCTGCGCGCCCTCGACCTCCCCGCCGGTGCCACCGTGCTCGAGGTCGGTGCCGGCTGCGGCGCCGTGACCCGGTACCTGGGCGAGGTCGCCGGCCGGGTCGACGCCTGGGAGCCCACGTTGGCGCGGGTGGCGGTGGCGCGGGCCCGGGTGGCCGACCTCGCCACGGTCGAGGTGCACGTGGGCGGCCTCGACGACATCCCGGCCGCCGCCGTCGCCGACGTGGTGGTGGCGGTCGGCGTGGTCGAGCACCTCGCCGCCGAGCGCCCGCTGGCCGCGGTCGTCGCCGCTCTCGCCGGCCACGTGGCCGACGGCGGCCACCTCGTCGTCGCCGTCGAGAACCGCCTCGGGGTGAAGTACCTGTGCGGTGCCCCCGAGGACCACGAGGGCGTCCCCTGGATCGGGATCGAGGGGTATCGCCACGCCCACCCGCGCGCCCGGACCCCGTCACGCGCCGACCTGGCCGGCGCCCTCTCGGCCGTCGGCCTCGACACCGTCGTGCTCGGCGCCCTGCCCGACTACAAGCACGCCCGCCTGGTGCTGGCCCCCGCCCTGCTCGACCACCCGGGGGCCCGAGGCATCGCCACCACCGCCGGGCTGTTCCCGAGCGACGACGTCGGTGGCACCCGCGCCCCCGCCGCCGACGAGCGCGCCGTGTGGCGCCAGTTCGTCGCCGCCGGTCTCGGTCCCGACGTGGTGAACTCCTTCGTGGCCGTCGGGCGCCGGGGGGGGCCGGTCGCCCTCTGGCCGGCCGACCGCCTGGCCGTCGCCCACACCAGCGACCGCCGGGCACCGTTCGCCACCCGCACCATCCTCGCTGCCGATGCAACGGGCACGGTGGCGATCGCGCGCCGCCGCCTGGCCGGCGACGACCCGGTGGTGGACGCGGCCGGCCTCCGTCTCGACGCCACCGTGGCGGGCTGGGTGGAGGGTACCGACCTCCTCGACGTCGTCGCCGACGAGCCGGACCGGCGTCCGGCCCTGTTGGCGGCGTGGGCGTCGCTCGTCGACGACGCCGTCGACGCCGACGGCCGCCGGGCGCTCGACGCCGTGCCCCGCAACGTGGTCGTCGCTCCCGACGGCACCTGCGCCCTCATCGACCAGGAGTGGTGGGCGGCCGGCGTGAGCGCGGCGGAGGTGGTGGGCCGAGGCCTGCTGGGCGCCGCCATCGCCCTGGGCGAGGTGCTCCCGCCCGCCCCCACGGCCCCCGGCACCGTCGGCGACCTCGCCCTCCGGCTGGGCGACGAGCTGATGGCCGAGCGCGGTCGCCCGCTCGGTGATTGCTGGCTCGACGAGGCGGTCGCCGCCGAGGCGCACCTCCGTGCCCGCATCGAGCTGCGTGACGACGCAGGGGAAGCGATCGCTCGCGACCACCACACCGCGTTGCTTCACGCCGCGCTCCACCGACCCGTGGGCGGCGCCGCCGCCGACCGCGCTCGCATCCCGGCGGCGCTCACCGCGCTGGCCCGCGTCGCCGAGCTCGAGGCCGCTGTCGCCGACCAGCAGAACGACCTCCGGCGCCACGTCGAGCACGCCGCCGAGACCGACACCGCCTTCCGACGCACGCACGAGGACCTCCTCCAGGCCCAGGCCGCCATCGTCGGGTTGCACGAGGAGGTCGCCCGCCGCGACGCCGACCTGCTGGGTCTCGAGACCACGCTCGCCGGGCAGCAGGTCGACCTTCGGCGCTACGTCGAGCACGCCGCCGAGGCCGACGCCGCCTTCACGCGTACCCACGCCGAGCTGGTCGACGCGCAGCACGCCATCGTCGCCCTGCACGAGGAGGTCGCCCGCCGCGACGCCAACCTCCTGGCGCTCGCCGGGGCGGCCGGGCGAGCCGCCCGCGAGCACGCCGACGCCGCCGCCGCCCTCGGCGAGGAGATGGCGCACACCCGCCGCGCCGCCGCCGCCGCCACCGAGCTGGTGAGCCAGGAGGCCGCCCTCGCCCGCCGGCTCGCCGTCGACCTGGCTGCCGAGCGAGCCGAAGCCGACGGTGACGCGGCGGCCGAGGTCGCCCTCTACGACCACCTCGCCGCCCTCCACCGCACCAAGGTCCTCCGGTGGACGGCGCCAGCCCGCCGCTGGTGGGGGTCGGTGCTGCGCGCCTTCGGCGCCGACGCCGACGGTCCGACCACCGTCCCGCCCCGGCGAACCGTCACCCGCCGCCGCCGGCCCGATCCTGCGCCCGACGACGCCGGTGACGATCCCGGCCCCGTCCTGCCCGCTTCGGGGGACTGACCTCGTCGCGCCGCCGGCACCTCGAGGGGGTTCGACAGTTGGATGTCACTGTCGTCACCTCGACCCTACGATCAGGGCATGGCTGACGACCTCGAAGCGTGGCGGGCGCTGGCGGCCGCCGAGCTGCGCGGGCGCGACCCCGACGAGCTGACGTGGGCGACGCCCGAGGGCATCGCCGTGCGGCCGGTCTACACCGCCGCCGACCTCGAGGGCATCGAGCACCTCGGGACGCTGCCCGGACAGGTCCCCTTCGTGCGGGGCGTGCGGGCCACCATGTTCGCCAACCGGCCGTGGACGATCCGCCAGTACGCCGGGTTCTCCACCGCCGAGGAGTCGAACCGCTTCTACCGGGCCAACCTCGAGGCGGGCCAGATGGGCCTGTCGGTGGCGTTCGACCTCGCTACCCACCGGGGCTACGACTCCGACCACCCCCGCGTCACCGGCGACGTCGGCAAGGCGGGCGTGGCGATCGACTCGGTCGAGGACATGTTGGTGCTCTTCGACGGCATCCCCCTCGACCGCATGACCGTGTCGATGACCATGAAC
>JBBJOU010000134.1:0-6246 GCA_037724305.1 Acidimicrobiales bacterium | reverse complement strand
GATGGTGCGGAAGTAGTACGGGAGGTTGTCCTCGGTCAGGAGGTTGACGAACAGGGCGCTACGCACCGCGGCGGGCGGGCCGTCGGCGGGTACCTCCCATGCCTCGCCCGCCACGAAGTCCCGGCCTCGGCTCCACGGCACCACCTCGTGGGGGAACCACTCCTTGCTGGCGGCGTCGTGGCGTTCGTAGAGCGACTCGGCCACGGGCTCGAGCTCCCGGAGCAGGGTCGCGTCATCGAGGGGGGCGATGGGCATGGAGCGAAGCCTACCTACTGGTCGGTAGGGACGCCACGTGGTCAGTGTCACACCCGCATGTGTACCCCGTGCGGGTGAACACCGGCACCAGGAGGATACGTACTGCCGCCGGCGACGAACCTCGGGCACACCCACAACAGGAAGGAGGGCCCCTATGAGCATCGACGATCGGATGCTTCGGGACCTCGTCGTTGAGTCCAGTGACCTCCAGGTCGATGCGATGCGCGACGCCCGTCGCACGTTGCCCGACATTCGCGAGATCGGCCGGGCCCGCGTTGCGCACCCGGACCCCGACCGCCGAGAGAAGGTCGCGCACTTCGACGCCTCCCGGCGCCGGATCCTGCGCAACGGCGGCTTCGGCGTCAGCGGCCTCGCCGCCCGTGGCCTGCTCGGCACCGCCTTCGGCTCGGCCGTGATGGGCATCGTCGCCCGTCCCGTCGCCGCCCAGGAAGATGTCGACATCATGATCTTCAACACGGCGTCCTCGCTCGAGAACCTCGCCGTCGCCGCCTACGAGGCCGCTCTCGCCCTGCCGTTCTTCGGTGAGAACCAGGTCATCGTCACCTTCGCCGAGACCACGGCGAGCCAGCACACCGAGCACAGCGCCGCCTTCAACGCCGCCGCCGTCGAGCTCGGCGGCGAGGAGCAGAACGGGACCAACCCGGTCAAGACGCCGGAGGTCGAAGCGGCGATGCCCTCGCTGGTCGACTATGCGGCCGTGGTCGACCTGGCCGCTCTCCTCGAGGAGACCGCCCAGGACACCTACCTGGCCAACATGACGCTGTTCTCCGACCCCGATCTGCGCACCGTCATGGCCAGCGTCCTCGGTGTCGAGACCCAGCACCTGGCCACCCTCAACGCCGTCGCCGCCCTGCTCGCAGCCGACCTGCCGGAGCTCATCGCCATCCCCACCGATGTCGCCGCCCTGCCGGCGGCCGCGGGCAGCGCCGGCTTCCCGTTGGCGTTCATCGACAAGAGCGAGGCCAGCCCGCCCGAAGAAGGAGCAGTCTAGTGACCGAGCCCACCACCGATACCGTGCTCGACGCCGAACCCACCCTTCCGGGTACGGGCGGCGCCCGCCGAGGCTTCATGTTCGCCGGCGCCGGCGCGGCCATCGCCGCCTTCGTCGCCGCCTGCGGGAGCGATTCAGAGGAGACCACCACCCCCGAGACCGGCGACGAGGAGACCACCACCTCCGCCGCCGAGGAGGAGGAAGAGACCACCACCTCCGAGGGTGGCGGAGAGGCCAGCGGGGGCGATGCGGAGATCGCCGCCTTCGCTGCCAGCCTCGAGCTGCTCGCCGTGAACACCTACACCGCAGCCGGCGAGGCCGCCGCCGCGGGCGACCTCGGCGAGGTTCCCCCGGCCGTGGGTGAGTTCGTCACCGCCGCCCTCGGCCAGCACCAGGAAGCGCTGGACATGTGGAACGGTGTCGTCGGTACCGAGGCCACCGAGACCCCGGCCGACCTGCAGGCCGTCGTCGACGAGATGTTCGGTGCCGTCACCGACGTCACCGGCGCCGCCGAACTGGCGCTGGAGCTCGAGCAGATCGCCGCGCAGACGTACCTCTCGGTGATCCCCGTGCTCGAGGACCCCGCCGCCGTCGACCTCGCCGCGTCGATCATGCCGATCGCCCAGCAGCACGCCGCCATCCTGCTGTTCGTGCTCGGCCAGTACCCGGTGCCCGACGTGTTCCTGCCCACCGACAAGGCCGCCACGCCGTCCTGAGCAGAGGAAGCCTCCCGGGCGTCGTCCGGGAGGCTTCCACCCGTCGCCGGCCCGGCCGGCACGACACCGATCCATCCACCCGCTCCGCCGACGGCGGGGCGGGTGGTTGCGTCAACGAAGCCGGGCCCCGCCTCAGCCGGACCCGGGGAGGCGGGTTCCGGGGGACCGCACGCCGCCGCTCGCGACGACGAGCACGCCGCGGGCCCGGGCCTGACCGATGCGGCGGTCGAGCGACGCGGTCCCGAAGAGCACCAACGCCAAGGCGAGCTGCACCGCAACGATGGCCACGATGGCGATCATCAGCGCACCGCCATCGTCGAACCGGTACGGATGCGGCGGGAGCTGGTCATGCCGAGGGCGGTTCCACCGGGAGCGGCGAACGAGACGGATTCGGCCAGGTTCACCCGTACGGGGGGGCCGGTCCATCCGGTTCGGCCCCGTCAGGGCAGTTGTACCCGGGTCCACGGCGGTGGCCGGGGCGACTCGCTGGGAAGTGCTGGTCCGGTGGGCGTGGAGGGACTCGAACCCCCGACCTCCTGCGTGTCGAGCAGGCGCTCTAACCAACTGAGCTACACGCCCCGGGGTCGGCGACAGTAGCGCGCCCCGTTGGAGCGACCGAAGCGGTCAGCCCACGATGTTGCGCAACACGCCGATGCCGTCGGCGGCGAGCTCGACCACGTCGCCGCGGCGCAGCCACGGGGGCTCGTCGCCGCCCACGGCCCGGAGCTCGAGGAGGCACCCGGTGCCGACGGTGCCCGAGCCGATCACGTCGCCGGGAACGAGCACGGTGTCACGGCTGGCGTGGGCGAGCAGGGCGGGCCAGGGGAACGTGATGTCGGCGAGCTCGCCGCGGCTGCGCTCGATCCCGTTGACGCTCGCCGACAGGGCGGCCCGGGGGCGGCCGGTGGCCGACCCCGGCAGCGAGGTCGCCGGAACCAGCACCGGCCCGAGGGCGGTGGCGAAGTCCTTGCCCTTGGCCGGGCCGAGGCCCTGGCGCAGCTCCCGGCGCTGCAGGTCGCGCGCCGAGAAGTCGTCCATGAGGGTGAAGCCGGCCACCACGTCGAGCCAGGCCTCGCCGGCAGCGGGCACGTCATGGCACTCGGTCCCGATCACGCAGGCCACCTCGAGCTCGTAGTCCCACTCGGCCGAGGTCGGCGGGAAGCGCACGACGTCGCCGTCGCCGATGACCGCAGCCGGGTTGGTGAAGTAGAAGACGGGCGCCTCGTACCACTCGGGGTCCATGTCCAGGCCCCGGGCTCGGCGGGCGGTGGCCACGTGGGCCTCGAAGGCGTAGAAGTCGCGGATCGATGGCGGGCGGTGCCCGGGCGGCGGGTACGGCGCGCCGTTCACGGTCCGGGGACCGACCAGCCGTCGACGTAGCCGGGGACCTCGAGGCGCTCGGCCGCCGGCGCCACCACCAGCAGGGGGCGGCGGGCGTCGACCATGACCGCCACCTCGTCGGCGACGCGAGGCGGCGGCACCTCGCCCGCCGCCTGGGCGGCCGTGGCGGCGGCGGCGGCCTCGGCGTCGCGGCGCCGGGCGGCGGGGTGGGGACCGTGGTGGAGGCCGAACGGGTGGTGGGTGAGCATCCCAGGTTCGATCCCGGCCCGGGAGCTGAACTCGCCCCGGTGGTAGAAGAGGACCTCGTCGTAGTCGACGTTGCGGTGGAAGAACGGCAGGCGCACGGCGTCGGGGTCGCTCTCGACCGGGCGGGGGGCGAAGGTGGCCACCACGAAGCCCGGGGCCACGAAGGTGGCGTGCACCGACGGCGGCAGGTGGTAGCGGGGCGAGACCACCGGGCGGATGTCGTCGACGTGGAGGCGCACGGGGGCGACGTCGCCCTTCCAGCCCACCACGTCGCACGGGTGGAACGGGTAGGTGATCCGGGTGTCGGCGCCGAGGCGCTTCACCACCACCACGAACTCGCCGGCCTCGTCGCGGCCCTCGGGCTCGGGCACGTCGAGCACCGCCGGGTCGAACACGGCGTGGCGGCCGAGCGGGCCCCGGTCGGGCAGGTCGTAGCGCCCGCCCCGCGCCTCGACGGTGAGCAGGCGGGTGGGCGTCGCCGGCTCGAAGCGCCGGGTGGTGCCTCGAGGCACGACGAGGTGGTGGCCGGGGCGGTAGTCGAGCGGGCCGTACTCGGTGCGAAGGACGCCGGTGCCCTCGTGGACGAAGTGCAGTTCGTCACCGTCGGCGTTGCGGGCGAACTCGTCGCGGTAGGGCACGGCGAGGGCGTGCACGGCGACGGTGACGTCGTCGTTGGCGAGGATCGCAGTCGGCCACAGGTCGGTGCCGGGGTCGAGGCGGCGCCCGTCGTAGGCCCGGTGCACGGCCGGCCCCTCGACCCGCAACCAGTCGGTGGGCGGGTGGCGGCGGTAGAGGTGCGACGCCGGTCCGGCGAAGCCGGCGCGGCCGTGCTCCTCCTCGACCGTGCCCTCGGGGACGCCCACGTGGGCCTGGCGGCTGACCTCGCCTCTCGACCACTGCGGCGCTCCCTGCAACTTCGCCTCCGGCGTCCCTCGGTGTCCTGGCCCGCTACAGGTTGCCCCGGCGGTCCTGCTCGCGCTCAATGGCCTCGAACAGCGCCTTGAAGTTGCCTTCGCCGAAGCCGCGTGCGCCCTCGCGCTGGATGATCTCGACGAAGACGGTGGGCCGGTCGGTGAGGTTCTCGGTGAAGATCTGCAGCATGTGCCCGTCGTGGTCGCGGTCGACGAGGATGCCGAGCTCGGCCAGCGCCTCCCACGGCAGGTCGACGCCGGCCAGGCGGTCACGGGCCTCGTCGTAGTACGACGGCGGGACGGTGAGGAAGCGCACCCCCCGGTCGCGCAGCGCCCGCACCGCAGTGACGATGTCGTCGGTGCGCAGGGCCAGGTGCTGGACGCCGGGCGAGCCGTAGTAGTCGAGGTACTCCTCGATCTGGCTCTTGCGGCGGCCCTCGGCCGGCTCGTTGATGGGCAGCACGATGGCGGGGGCGACGTCGCCGACGGCGCGCCCCTCGCCGTCCCACACGACCGTCGACATCAGCGCCGAGTACTCGGTGGTGATGGCGTCGTCGGAGAAGTGCACGAGCTGGCCGAAGCCGAGGACCTGCTGGTAGTAGCCCACCCACCGCGCCAGCTCGCCCTCCTCGACGTTGCCCACGATGTGGTCGATGGCGGCGAGGCCCACGTCCGGCCCGACCGGCCGCGCCAGCGGCGACGCCTCGAAGCCCGGTGCGAACGGCCCGGCGTAGCGGCTGCGGTCGAGGAAGGTGTGCACGGTCTCGCCGTAGGTGGCGATGGCGGCGTGGCGGATGGTGCCGTGGTCGTCGACGTCGTCGGCGGGGGCGCGCACGGTGGTGGCACCTCGCGCCAGGGCGGCGGCGTAGGCGTCGTCGACGTCGTCGACCAGGAAGGCGATGTCACGCACCCCGTCCCCGTGGGCCCGCACGTGGGCGGCGACGGGTGAGTCGGGGGTGAGGGCGCCGGTGACCAGGAAGGCCACGGTGCCCTGGCGGAGCAGGAACGAACGTCGGTCGCGCCGCCCGGTCTCGGGTCCGGCGGCGGCGACGATGTCGAAGCCGAAGGCGGCGGCCAGGAAGCCCGAGAACGCCCGGGCGTTGCCGACCCACCACTCGACGTGGTCGATGCCGCCGAAGCGGGGAGGCGCCACCGGCTCGGCACCGGCGGTGGACGGAGCGCTGGTGGTCACGGGCGTCTTCCCTTCGGGCAGATCCTGGTCCGTACACCCACAGTGAAGGCCGGTTGGCCCGATCCGTCAACGACAACGGGCATCACTGATCGTTCCGCCTGATCAGTTGCAGATCTGCTAGACACAATGCCCGATGATGCCGTCTGGGATAGACGAACTGGATGCTCGGCTGATCCGGGCGCTGTGCGACAACCCGCGCGCCGGCGTCATGGAACTCGCCCGCCTCCTCGGCGTGGCACGCGGGACGGTACAGGCGCGGCTGGACAAGCTGCAACGGCGGGGGGTGATCACCGGGTTCGACCCCGACGTGGACCTACGGGCCATCGGCTACGACGTCCTGGCCTTCGTGTCCTTGGAGATCGCCCAGGGGCGCCTCACCGACGTGGTCGACCACCTGGCGGGCATCGCCGAGGTGCTCGAGGTGCACTCCACCACCGGCCCCGGCGACCTCCACCTCCGCGTCGTGGCCCGCACCAACGAACACCTCCAACTGGTCATCGGCGAGATCCTCACCGTCGCCGGCATCGGCCGCACCACCACCCAGATCGCCCTCACCGAACAGGTCGGCCTCCG
>JBBJOU010000133.1:0-6267 GCA_037724305.1 Acidimicrobiales bacterium | reverse complement strand
TGTTCTCGGCCAAGGACGACGCCTTCCTCGGCCGTGAGGACGCCGGCCTCTTCTACGGCGGCGGCTTCGACCAGCTCATCACCCAGACCGTGATGGTGGTCGCCGTCTTCGTCTTCGTGTGCGCCGCCGCCGGCCTGCTCTTCTACCTCATCAAGATGACCATCGGCCTGCGGGTGACGGCCGAGGAGGAGATCGCCGGGCTCGACGTCCTCGAGCACGGCTCGCCCGGCTACGGCGAGGGCTTCGGCTCCTACGTGCCCGGGGCCATCGGCGACGGCGGTACCCCCGCCCCGCCCGCCAAGGTCCCCACCCCGGCATGATCCCCCACGACGACCCAGACAGGAGGCGGGCATGCAGCTCGTGACCGCGGTGATCAAGCCGTTCAAGCTCGATGAGGTGAAGGACGCCCTGCGAGGTGTCGGCGTCCAAGGCGTCACCGTGACCGAGGTGAAAGGGTTCGGCCGCCAGGGCGGGCACACCGAGACCTACCGGGGAGCGGAGTACACCATCGACTTCGTCCCCAAGGTCAAGGTCGAGGTGCTGGTCGCCGATCCCCAGGCCGACAGCGTGGTCGACGCCATCGTCAAGGCGGCCGGCACCGGCAAGATCGGCGACGGCAAGGTGTGGGTGACGGCGGTCGACAGCGTGGTGCGCATCCGCACCGGCGAGCTCGGCGACGACGCCCTGTAGGACGCCGCAGGCGGCGGTGGGTCAGTGCCCGGTCTGGGCCGCCACCGCCGCCACGCCGGCGGCGGCGGCGGCCGGGTCGAGGTAGGTACCCGCGCCGCCGACGACGGCGAGGCTGTCGTCGAGCTCGTAGCGCAGGGGGATACCGGTGGGGATGTTGCGCAGGGCGATGTCGTCCTCGGCGATGCCCTCGAGGTGCATCACCAGTGCCCGCAGGCTGTTGCCGTGGGCGGCGACGAGGACCACCCGCCCGGCGCGCAGGTCGGGGACCACGGCGTCGTACCAGTAGGGGAGCGACCGCAGGAGCACGTCCTTCAGGCACTCCGAGCGGGGGATCAGCTCAGGGGCGAGCTCCGCGTAGCGGGGGTCGCCGGCGGGATCGAACCGGCTGCCGGGCGTCACCGGCGGCGGCGCCACGTCGAAGCTGCGGCGCCAGACGTGCACCTGCGCCTCCCCGAACTCCTCGACGGTCTGGCGCTTGTCCTTGCCGGTGAGGTCGCCGTAGTGGCGCTCGTTGAGCCGCCAGTGGCGCCGCGCCGGGATCCACGCCCGTTCGCAGGCGTCGAGGGCGAGGTTGGCGGTGCGCACGGCCCGGCGCTGCAGGGATGTGTGCACGACGTCGGGCAGGACCCCGGCCTCGGCCAGGAGCTCGCCGCTGCGGACGGCCTCGGCCTCCCCCTTGGGCGTCAGGTCGACGTCCCACCAGCCGGTGAAGAGGTTGGCGGCGTTCCACTCGCTCTCACCGTGACGGAGCAGCACCAGGGTTGCCATGGAAGAAAAGCTAGGTGACGGGGCGCGACCTGCCGCGCGGACGGCGGGCATGATGGCGACGGTGGTGGCCCGGTGGTGACGGCGTGGCGGATGGCGGCGGTCGTCGTCGCCGGCATCGTCGCCCTCGCCGCCTGCGCCCCCGGCGACGGCGAGGCCGGCGCCCCCTCGCCCGGGCCGACCGCGACGACCGCGACGACCGCACGCGACCGCCGGGTGGCGGGTTGTCCGGTGGGTGAGGGCGAGGTCAGCGAGGTGCTGGGCTTCGCCGTGGCCCGCCGGGCCCCGCTGGTCGGCGGGCGGTGCACGTTCCTGGCGGTCGACGTCGCCGCGCACCGCGGGGCGTCGGTCGAGCTCCTCGTGCTCGTCGACCCCGACGCGCTGGCCGCCGCCCGGGCCGACGTCGAGGCCCGCACCGGGGCCACCCCCGCACCGGCCCGGGTCGAGGGGGCGACGGAGGCCTACCGGCTCGGCCTCGGCGTGGTCGCCCAGGTCGGCGCGGTCGACGCCGTCGGGGGCGTGGTGGTCACCGTGGCCGACCCCGCCCGCGCCGCCGCCGCCGCCGGCGAGGTCGCCATCGCGCTGGCGGCACTGGCGTTGCGCTGAACCGCCGTGGGCCCGCCAGCAAAGTTGGTAACGACGAGCGCAACTTTTACACTCTCTCCCTGACCAAGTTCGCCGGTCGGGCCCGCAGTGCCCGGCCGATCCGTTCCCCCTAGCCCCCACGGAGGCCCTCCCATGCCCAAGGCGGTCGGCATCGACCTCGGTACCACCAACTCGGTCGTCTCGGTCCTCGAGGCCGGTGACCCGGTGGTCATCCCCAACTCCGAGGGGTCGCGCACGACCCCCTCGGTCGTCGCCTTCTCCAAGGGCGGCGAGGTCCTCGTCGGTGAGGTGGCCAAGCGCCAGTCCATCACCAACCCGGACCGCACCATCCGCTCCGTGAAGCGCCACATGGGCACCTCGTGGAGCGTCGACATCGACGGCAAGGCCTACACCAGCCAGGAGATCTCCGCCCGCACGCTGATGAAGCTGAAGCGCGACGCCGAGGCCTACCTGGGCGACACCGTCACCCAGGCCGTCATCACCGTGCCGGCCTACTTCGACGACGCCCAGCGCACCGCCACCAAGGAGGCCGGCCAGATCGCCGGGCTCGAGGTGCTGCGCATCATCAACGAGCCGACGGCCGCCGCCCTCGCCTACGGCCTCGAGAAGGAGGGCGCCGACCAGACGATCCTCGTGTTCGACCTCGGCGGCGGCACCTTCGACGTCTCGGTGCTCGAGATCGGCGACGGCGTGTTCGAGGTGAAGTCGACCCACGGCGACACCAAGCTCGGTGGCGACGACTGGGACCAGCGCATCATCGACTGGCTGGTCGACAGCTTCAAGTCCGCCCACGGCGTCGACCTGGGCAAGGACAACATGGCCGTGCAGCGCCTCAAGGAGGCCGCCGAGAAGGCCAAGATCGAGCTGTCGCAGACGCAGCAGACCCAGATCAACCTCCCGTTCATCACCGCCACCCCCGACGGTCCCCTCCACCTCGACGAGAGCCTGTCGCGGTCACGGTTCCAGGAGATGACGGCCGACCTGCTGGCGCGGTGCCGGGTCGCCTTCGACACCGCCATCTCCGACGCCGGGCTCACCAAGCGCGACATCGAGCACGTGGTCATGGTCGGCGGCTCCACCCGCATGCCCGCGGTGCAGGATCTCGTCTCGGGCCTCATCGGCCAGGAGCCGCACAAGGGCGTCAACCCCGACGAGGTGGTGGCCATCGGCGCCGCCATCCAGGCCGGCGTCCTGAAGGGCGACGTCAAGGACGTCCTGCTCCTCGACGTCACGCCGTTGAGCCTCGGCATCGAGACCAAGGGCGGGGTGATGACCAAGCTCATCGAGCGCAACACCACCATCCCCACCCGGCGCACCGAGGTGTTCACCACGGCCGAGGACATGCAGCCCTCGGTCGAGATCCACGTGCTGCAGGGCGAGCGGGAGATGTCGCAGTACAACAAGACGCTGGGCAAGTTCCAGCTCGTCGACCTGCCCCCCGCTCCCCGCAGCGTCCCCCAGATCGAGGTCACCTTCGACATCGACGCCAACGGCATCGTGCACGTGTCGGCCAAGGACCGGGCCACCAACAAGGAGCAGTCGATGACCATCACCGGTCAGTCGTCGCTCGACAAGGACGCCATCCACCAGATGGTCAAGGACGCCGAGACCCACGCCGCCGAGGACAAGGCCCGGCGGGACGAGGCCGAGGTGCGCAACAGCGCCGACACGTTGGTGTACCAGACCGAGAAGCTCCTCCGCGACCAGGGCGCCAAGATCGAGGGCTCCGAGAAGGAAGCGGTCGAGGGTCGCCTGGGCGAGCTCAAGACCGAGCTCGGCGGCACCGACCTCGAGGCCATCAAGACCGCCACCGAAGGGCTGATGAACGCCAGCCAGAGCTTCGCCCAGAAGCTCTACGAAGCGGCCGCCGCCGAGGGCGGCGACGGTGCCGGCAGCGGTCCCGGTGGCGGCGCCACCGACGAGCCGACCGACGACGACGTGGTCGACGCCGAGATCGTCGACGACGAGGCCGCCGCCGACGGGACCACCGGCGACGAGACCACGAAGTAGGGCGGCGTGTCCTTCTACTTCCCCGAGAAGCCCAAGGAACCGGACGACCCGGTCGACGGCGCCGACGACGCCGACGAGTTCGACGACGAGTTCGACGACGACGTCCTCGACGTCCTCGACGACGATGTCGACGCCTCCCCCGACCCCGACCTCGTCGACGTGCTCGACGAGGAGGGGGCGGTCGGCGATCCGCCGGCGGAGCCACCCGCCGAGGTCGACCTGCCGACGGCGATCGCCGAGCGCGACCAGTACCTGGCCCTCGCCCGCCAGGTGCAGGCCGACTTCGAGAACTACCGCAAGCGGGCCCACACCCAGCAGGCCGACGCCGAGGCGCGCGGCGGCGCGCGCATCGCCACGGCCGTCCTGCCCGTGCTCGACGCCTGCGACAACGCCATGATCCACGGCGTCGAGGGCATCCCGCCCATCTACAAGGCCCTGTTCGAGGCGCTGAGCAAGGCCGGGCTCTCGGTGATCCCGGCCGAGGGCGAGCCGTTCGATCCGACGCTGCACGAGGCCGTCGTCCACGAAGCCGGTGACGGCGGCGAGCCCACCGTGGTCGAGGACCTCCGCACCGGCTACACGTGGCACGGCAAGGTGCTGCGCGCCGCCATGGTCAAGGTTCGCGACTGAGCGTGGAAGGCTGACGCCGTGGCCCCGCAGCGGGAGTGGCTCGAGAAGGACTACTACGCCGTGCTCGGCGTGGCCAAGGACGCCGTGCCCAAGGACGTCACCAAGGCGTACCGGAAGCTGGCGCGCCAGTTCCACCCCGACGCCAACCCCGACAACGCCTCGGCCGAGGAGCGCTTCAAGGAGATCTCGGCTGCCTACGACGTGCTCGGCGACGAGGCCCGGCGCAAGGAGTACGACGAGGTGCGGGCCATGGGCCCCATGGGAGGCGTGTTCGGCGGGGGCGCCCCCGGCGGCTTCACCGACGGCACCGGTGACATCTCTGACCTCCTCGGCGGCCTGTTCGGCCGCGTCCGCAACGCCCGGCGCCCGGCCCCGGGCCGGCCCGGGCCCCGCCGGGGCGTCGATCTGGAGAGCGAGCTCAAGCTGTCGTTCGAGGGCGCGGTGCGCGGCGTCGAGACGTCGATCAACCTCACCTCCGACGTGGCCTGCTCGGCGTGCGGGGGGAGCGGGGCCAAGCCCGGGACCGCCCCCCGCCAGTGCCCGACGTGCAGCGGCCGGGGCGTCACCAGCGACGACCAGGGGTACTTCAGCTTCAGCCAGCCGTGCGCCGCCTGCCGGGGCCAGGGCTACGTGATCGACGAACCGTGCCCGACGTGTCGCGGTGCCGGCATCGAGCGCAAGGCCCGGGCGGTCAAGGTGCGGGTGCCGGCCGGCGTGCGCGACGGCCAGCGCATCCGCCTCACCGGGCGGGGCGGGCCCGGTCGCGACGGCGGCTCCGCCGGTGACCTCTTCGTCATCGTCCGGGTGGCCGAGCACCCGCTGTTCGGGCGCCGGGGCGACCATCTCACGGTGACGGTGCCCATCACCTTCCCCGAGGCGGCGCTGGGTGCCGATGTCGTGGTCCCCACGCTCGACGGCCCGCCCGTCACCATCAAGGTGCCGGCGGGGTCGCGCTCGGGACGCACGTTGCGGGTCCGGGGCAAGGGTGTCGTGCCCGCCAGCCGCCCCCCCGGTGACCTGCTCGCCACCATCGAGGTCGCCGTGCCGGCCAAGCTGTCGAGCGCCGAGCGCAAGGCGGTCGAGGCCCTCGCCGCCGCCACCACCCAGTCGCCCCGAGCCCACCTGGGGGTGTGATCATGACCGAGCGCCCCGACCGTGCGCACGACGCCCGCCGGGCGGTCTACGTCATCTCGGTGGCGGCCGAGCTGGCCGGCGTCCACCCCCAGACGTTGCGCATCTACGAGCGCAAGGGCCTCGTCGACCCGGCCCGCACCGCCGGCGGCAGCCGGCGCTACAGCGACGCCGACATCGCCCACCTGCGCCGCATCCAGGAGCTCACCGCCGAGGGCCTCAACCTCGCCGGCGTCGAGCGGGTGATGGCGCTCGAGGCCGAGGTCCGGGCCCTACGGGCCGAGCTGGCGCGGGCGCAGGCCGACGTCCACCAGGCCCACGCCCAGGCGGCGGCCGAGGTCGAGGCCGCCCACCGCGAGCACCGCCGCGACCTCGTCCCCGTCCACCAGAGCCTGGTCCTCTGGCGCGGCGGCCGCGGCGCCCGCTGACGCCGGC
>JBBJOU010000132.1:0-6396 GCA_037724305.1 Acidimicrobiales bacterium | reverse complement strand
CCGACCGGACGCATCGCCGCCAGGAGGTCGGGGACGGCGACGGTGGCGACGGCGATGGCCGAGTCGGCGATGCCGTAGGGGATGACGAGGGTGTCGCCGTGGCGGAGGGCGCCGCAGGTGTAGACGACGTTGGGGACGTAGCCGTCCTGCTCGTTCTCGGCGGGGCTCAACAGGGGCTCGGGCAGGGTCGCCACCACGGTGGTGGGGTCGTCGAGGTCGAGCAGGAGCGCCCCGATGCTGTAGGTGCGCATCGGGCCCACCCCATGAGTGAGGACGAGCCAGCCCGCTTCTGTCTCGATCGGCGACCCGCAGTTGCCGAGCTGGATCACCTCCCAGTCCCGCGCCGGGGCCTGGAAGGTGACCGCCGTTCCCCAGTCGCCGAGCGTGTCCGAGAAGGCGACGGCGTTGGTCTCGCGGTCGTGGCGGGACAGAGCGGCGAAGCGGCCGTCGATGCGGCGGGGGAAGAGGGCGAGGCCCTTGTTGGTGGCGGCGGGGCCGACGAGCGGTGACGACGAGAAGCTGACGAAGTCCGTGGTCTGCAACAGCTGTTGGCCGACGGCGGTGCCGTCGAACGCCGTGTAGGTGGCGTAGTAGGTCTCCTCGCCGTCGTCGTCGACGAAGCGCACGAAGCGGGCGTCCTCCATGCCGTGGGACTCCGCCGCCATCGCCGGCCAGAGCACCCGCTCCGAGAGGTCGGTGTCTTCGGCGAAGTGGCTGCTGTAGCTGCAGGTCGCGATCGTCCGCAGGACGGCGGCAGTGGCGCTGGCGTTGCGCCTCGTGTCGCGTTGCGCGGCCAACATCGTGAGCCGCGCCTCGAGCTCGGCGGCCGTGAAGGTGGCGCCGAGGTGGTCCAGGACGAAGGCTGCGCTCTCGCCGTCCTTGCCGAGTGTCCGGAGCCGACCCTTGAACGTGGCCCGGTCGAACACGCCGGGATGCACCGACCCCAGCGTCGGGAACGGGTCAGCCTTCTCGATGGCGACGACGCCATCGGAGGTCACGGTGCCGGTCCTGAACCCGATGCTCGATCGATGTCCCTCGCCGATGCCGCGGACGCTCATCACGAACCGGACGCCGCCCGCCGGTGCCGACGTCTGGTCGGGGTGGGCGACCATGCTCGGGTTGCACAGTGAGGCCGCCTCGATGGCGTACTCGTGAGTGAAGGTGGCGCCGAGGAGCAGCCAGCGCTCCTTGCTGAGCTCTGATTCCGGGTCGAGGCGGTTGGCGATGCGGTCGGCATGGCGACTGAAGGTGTCCATGAGGTCACGGTGGCGACGCCCGAAGCGCTCGAGGAGGTCGTCGAGGCGATGCTGCACGTCGGCCTCGTCGAGGGCGAGGATGCGCCCCACCACTCCGGAGGCTCGAGACTCGCTGCCACCCACGATCTCGTGGCCGGCGACGAAGAGCTGGGCGACGACGCGCGACGGGTCAGGGAGCAGCCGTCCGGCGGCGCGCGTGGCCAGCACGGGCGAGATCACGCGGGGACAGGTGCGAGGAGGCGGGCCTGCTGGCGCGTCGACAGCAGGGCGAGGGTCGACTCGGCGCCCTGGTTGCGGTTGGGCCCGTGCGCCTCGAGCCCGTCGTAGCCGCCGCCGGTGACCGGATCCCACATCACCGTCGCCGAGTCGTTGTCGGCGTCGAACCAGGCCGCCGCCATGCGCACCCCGTCCACCCAGCGCGACGAGCCGGAGAGCGTCGCCGCTCGGGCGCAGGCGTCGGCCAGGGTGGCCACCTCGATGGGTTGCTGGTCGAAACGGCGGCCCGAGTCGCCGGGCCCGGCGCCACCGACTGGCGTGACCGACAGGTGCCCGTCGATCGTCTCGCGATCGAGCAGCCACTCGAGCAGCTCGAGTCCCTTCGCCACCAGCGCCGGACGGGCGAGCGCCGAGCCCGCCGCCATCATCGCGTCCGGGACCACGGCGTTGGCGTAGGTGAGGCGCGGCTCCGGCCATGGCCAGCCCGTCGCCGGGCCCGGAGTGCCGACGACGTCGGAGGCGTCGCGCAGGAGGTCGAGGGCGCGCTCGTGCCGGGGGTGCGCGGACACGACGGCCGCCGCCCCCAGGGCCGCGAACGCCATGGCACGCGCGTGCGGTGATCGCCGCGCCGCGCCGCGCTCGAAGTGGATCAGCGCCTCGTGGGCGAATGCGCCGTCGCCCTCGGCGGCCGCAGTGCCGAGCCCCCACAGGCTGCGACCCCAGCAGTCCTCGACCGTGGGCCGGCCCCGCCACCGGCCGTCGGCAGCCCGCCGGTTCCGGCAGTCCCCCGTTCCACCCTGGGCGTCGGCGACGAACTGGAGCGCGCCCCGCGCCAACTCTCGGACCTCGTCCGAGGGCTGCGGCTCGCGCGCCGCGACGACGAGCAGGCGGGCGACGTCGTCGACGCAGTACCCGTGCTCGCGGCGCGGAACGGCGTGGTCGGCGTGTTCGAAGGTGCCGTACCGGTCGGTCATGGCGGCGATGTGCGCGAAGTCAGGCGCCGGGGTGGTCACGCCGACACGGCCATGCGCCGAGCCAGCAGTCGCTCACCGAGGCTGACGTACTGGGCGGCGACGGCGGGCCACGCCAACCCCGGCGCGATGCGCCGTGCCTCGGCCCCCATCCGGGCGCTGAGCCCGGGCTCGGTGAGCACCCGCCGCAGCGCGCCGGCGAGCGCTTCCGGGTCGCGTTGGGGCACGATCAACCCCGCGCCGCTGGCCAACAGCTCGACGGCGTGCGGGAAGGCGGTCGCCACCACCGGGCAGCCGGCGGCGACGGCGTCGACCAGCACCCCGGAGGTGACCTGGTCGGGTGAGTCGTAGGGCAGCACGACCACCGATGACTCGCTGATCATCTCGGCCAGCGCCGGCAGGCCCCGATAGCCGGCGTCGAACTGCACGAACGGGGCAAGGCCGGCGTCGGCGGCGCGCGTCGTCAGCATGTCGCGGTACGACTCACCGTAAGCGGCGGCCACCTTGGGGTGGGTGTCACCGGCGATGCGGTAGTGGGGCCGTGGCCGAACGTCGTCGAGCAGGGCCAAGGCGTCGATGGCCCACTCGATGCCCTTGCCGGGACCGAGGAGGCCCCATGTCAGCAGAGCGCCACCTCGACGGTCGTCATGTTGGTTACGTACGGGTGCCACGGCCGCGCCGTGGGGGATCACCGAGATCTTGGCGGGATCGATGTCAAAGCCGGCGCACAGCCGCTCCTGGCCCGCCTCGGTCATCACAACGACCGCGTCGGCGGCGTCGACCACGGCCTCCAGCACGCTGCGTTGGCGCGCCGTCGGATGCCGCAGCACAGTGTGGGCGACGACGACCGAGGGGGACTCGAGGTCCTCGAGGATCCCCACCACCGACTCGCCGTCGTCGCCGCCGTAGAGGCCGTACTCATGCTGCACGATGACCACGTCCGCGCTGTGCAACGCCCGCATAGTCTCGGCCGACGGTACCCGACCGTCGTCGTCCAGGGTGGCCATGGTACGGGTGTCGGTGCCGACTGATCGGCGGCCGATGCCGACGACACCGACCTCGGCGCCGTCGGCGGTCAACCCGTCGCACAACGCCGCCGAGAACGTGGCGATGCCGCAGGGCGTGGGCGGATAGGTCGACAGCACGACGAACGACGGACGTCGCCGACTGCGGGCCGACGCGTCGGTGAGATCGATGTTCTGGTCCAAACGCAAGGGAGCACTCCTCGAGAGGCAGCTCGGCCGAGACGACGGACCTGTCGGGCACCGGGACATACGTCGTCCTGCCCGAACCAGGCGGCTCACACCGAAGGGATCAGCCCCCAGGGTATCGCCGGCGACACCCTTTCGGCGCCCTACCCTGGCTCCGTCGACCCGTCCGCGCCCCGCCGCCCCCGCCCGAACCTCCGCATCGCCGTGCTCGCACCGATCTCGTGGCGGGTGCCGCCGTCGCATTACGGCCCGTGGGAGCTCTTTGCGTCGCTGTTGACCGAGGGCCTGGTGGCCCGCGGACACGAGGTGACGCTCTTCGCCAGCGCCGACTCACGGACGTCGGCCACGCTGGCCTCGGTGGTGGCCACCGGATGGTCCGAGGATCCCGCCATCGACCCCAAGGTCGCCGAGTGCTCCCACATCGCCGCCGTGTTCGAGCGGGCCGACGACTTCGACGTGATCCACAACAGTTTCGACTTCCTCCCCCTCACCTACAGTCGCCTCGTCGAGACACCGGTCGTGACCACCGTCCACGGCTTCTCGTCGCCCCGGATCGTGCCGGTGTACGAGCGCTACGACGACCGCTGCGCCTACGTCGCCATCAGCGATGCCGACCGGCACCCGGCGCTGCACTACGCCGCCACGATCCACCACGGCATCGACACCGAGGCCTTCGCCCTGCACCCGTCACCCGGTGACCACCTGCTGTTCTTCGGGCGCATCCATCCCGACAAGGGCACGGCCGAGGCGATCGCCGTCGCCCGTCGGTCGGGGCGGCCGCTGGTCATCGCCGGCATCGTGCAGGACCAGCAATACTTCGACGAGCACGTGGCGCCCCATCTCGACGGTGGCGACATCCGCTACGTCGGTCCCGTCACCGCCACCGACCGCAGCTCGGTGCTGGGCGGCGCCCATGCCCTCCTGCACCTGATCGGCTTCGACGAGCCGTTCGGGTTCAGCGTGGCCGAGGCGATGGCATGCGGGACGCCGGTCATCGCCCATGATCGCGGGTCCATGCGGGAGCTGATCGACGACGCCAGCACCGGCTTCGTCGTCGAGAGCGTCGACGCCGCCGCCGCCGCCGTCCAACAGGTCGGGGCACTCGACCGCGCTCACATCCGAGCCACCGCGGTCGTCCGCTTCCACCACGATCGCATGGTCGACGCCTACGTCGACGTCTACCACCAACTCCTCGCGGCGCGGCCCGACCGATGACCTCGCGCCGGCATGGCGGGCCTCCTCAGCGCTGCGGACCGGCCCAGCGCACGAGCATCACGGTGGCGTCGTCGACCGGGTCGCCGCCGAGGTGGTCGCGCACGCTCTGCACCAGGTGACGCACGATCCGTTCCGGTCGGAGCAGGTCCGAGGCGCTGCGGTCGGTGAGGTCGATCAGCCGCTCGATGCCGAGATCCCGGCCGTCACGGTCGCGGGCCTCGGTCACCCCGTCGGTGTAGACCAGCACGCCGTCACCCGGTTCGAGGCCCTCGGTGGCCACGGTCGGGCTGGCCCCCCCGATCCCCCACGGCGGGGTCGGCGGGCACGCCAGCTCGGCGACCACCCGCCCGTTGCGGATCAGCAGGGGGAGGGGGTGACCGGCGTTGGTCCAGGTGAGCACTCCGGTCTCGATGTCGATGCGGCCCAGCAGCCCCGTGGCGAACGACCGATCGTCGTAGTGCGACTCGATGGTCGACCCGAGGTCGGTGTGCATGGTGGCGAGCTGGCGGCCCTCGCGCCGGCCATGGCGATAACAACCCATGGCCAGCGACGCGATCACCGCCGAGCCCAGGCCGTGACCCATGGCGTCCATGACGGCGAAGTCGAAGCTCGGCCCGTTGGCGGCGTAGTCGAAGCAGTCACCGCCGACGTCGTAGGCCGGCTCGACGAGGCCGGCGACGGCGATCGCTCCGGCACGGAGCACGAGCGGTGGGAGCAGGTCCCACTGCATGCTGGCCGCCAGGCTCATGCTGCGGCGTCGCCGGTAGAGGTTGTAGATGTCGGTGCACCGGGCTTGCGCCGAGATGAGGTACCCGGCCAGCAGGCCGAGCTCGGCACAGGCGCGCAACCGGGGTTCGTCGACCACGGGAAGGGTCACGGCGACGACGCCGGTGTGGTCCGAGCCCTCGCGCACGGGGATCCATACCCGCACGCCTTCAGCCCGGTCGGAGGACACGATCTCCTGGTCGGTGAAGGCCCGCCCGGCCATGGACCCCGCCACCGACTCGGTGCCCGGCACCTCGGCATGGGCGGCGCGGTCCGGCAGCGGCTCGAGCACCGACTGCCCGAAGTCGATGAGGTAGACGACCAAGTCGGTCACGTCGAGCACGGCCGCGGCCTTGGTGAGGATCTCCGGGATCGCCGCCGGGTCCGACCCACTCGCCGTGCGGAGCGCCGAACCGAAGTCGATGGTGAGCACGATCCGGACGCTACTGCCCCGCTCCCGACCCCCGATCCATGGCGATCGGTGTCGGGCCGCCGCTCAGCGTCGTCGGGTTGCGCATGTTTTCGGGTGATTGGCTCAAGGTCGCCCTCGGCGGTGCCGATGAGCCAGCGTGACCCTTCCCGCGACGGATCTGCGCATGAGGCCCTCCGCCGCCGCTGCTCGTCGTCATCGGCGGCCGGCGCCGGCGGCGGCGGCTGGTTCGTCGGCCATGGTGGTGGTCGACGGTGTGACGGCCCGGGCGGCGGACGGCACCACGCTGCTCGATGATGTGTCGTTCTCGCTGCGGCGGGGGTGGTTGGTCG
>JBBJOU010000131.1:0-6441 GCA_037724305.1 Acidimicrobiales bacterium | reverse complement strand
TCTGAACCACACGCCCCCGCCGGGGTGGCCGGCGAGGGCGGCGGCGATCGACGCCCCCGCCAGCAGCCGGCACCGGCCCCCACCGCAGGCGGCGGCCACCAGCGGCAACCCCCACAACAGGTACCACGGGTGCAGCGCCGGCCCGAGCAGCGCCGCCACGACCAGCACCTGACCGGCGGCGGCGGCGTCGGCGGGCCGGGCGCCGGCCAGCACCCGCGCCGCCAGCACACCGGCGACACCGAGGGCGAGGACACGCCCGGCGCCCTGGCCCAGCACAGCACCGAGCCAGCTCGACGGGGCGGCCCACGACACGGCCTCGCCGTTGGCGCCGGCGGACTGCACCCAGCCCGTGCCCAGACCGGTCGCCCACGAGCACGCCACCAGCACTCCGCAGGCCACGGCGGCGGCGGCGGCAACCGCCGGCGCCCGGCGCCACCACGACGTCCCCGCCGGCGCCCCCCACGCCAGCACGACGGCACCGGCCAGGGCGGGGAGCTTCACCGCGGCACCGAGAGTCGTCAAGGCGATGCCCGTCCACCGCCGACCCGTGGCGGCGGCGGCGAAGCCGGCCACGAGCAGGCCGGCGAGCAGGGCCTCGTTGTGGGCGCCGCCGACCAGGTGCAGCAGCGTCAGCGGGTTGGCGAGCACCAGCACGAGGGCGTCGTCGCCGTCGCGCCCCAGCGCCCGGGCCAGAACGGGGACGCCCCAGGCCAGCAGCCCGAGGCCGGCGACGGCGAGCACGCGGACGCCGAGGACGCCGACGAACGGTTGGGGCCCGGGTAGCGACGCCACGACCTCGGACAATCGGACGAAGATCGGACCGTAGGGCGTCGGCGTCTCGCGCCACAGCGGGTCGACGGCGCCACGCACCGGACCGGGGGGCAGGTCGGCGGCGGTGTCGACGTAGGGGTCGAGACCGGCGGCGGCGATCTGGCCCTGGGCGACGTAGGAGTAGGCGTCGCGGCTGCCGATCGGCGGTCCGAGGATGAGCGGCACCGCCCACAGCGCGGCGACAACCATCGTCGTGGCCGCTGTCGGCCGGGCCCGGCGCAGCGCCAGCCAGGCGCGAGCCAGCAGGACGAGACCGCCGAAGTGGGCCAGCAGCACGGGCAGCACGCCCGGACCGCCCGGCACCCGGGGCAGGGGCACGGGCCAACCGCCGCCGACCGGACGCAACAGGGCGCCACCGTCCATGGCGGCGCAGGCGATCAGGGCCGACCCGGCGAGCCCGGTCCACATCGCGGACCGGATCGACGGCACGGGCACGAGGTCCGTGGGGGGGCGCCGGGGAAGCGTCGCTCGGAGGCGTGGGGCGCTCCCGGTGGCGCCCAGGGCCCCCTCCACGAGGTCCATCGCCACGATCCTCCCGGGCCGATGCCTCGGCGCGACGACGGGGCGGGGTGGGGAAGGTGACGGCACCGCGAACTCTCCCGAGCATCACCGCCGGCGCCGCCCGACTGCCGTACACCGGGTTCGTGACCCGACGCGTGCTCGTCCTGCCCCACACCCACTGGGACCGTGAGTGGCACGCCACCCATGCCACGTCCCGGGCCCGACTCGTGGGCGTGGTCACCGACGTCCTCGACGTGCTCGAGGCCGACGCCGCCTTCACGGGGTTCCACCTCGACGGCCAGACCGCCCTGGTCGACGACCACCTCGCCGTCGTCCCCGGCGACGAGCCGAGGATCCGGGCCCTGCTGGCGGCGGGGCGGCTGACCGTCGGCCCGTGGGCGGTGCTCGCCGACTCGTTCCTGCCCTCGGGCGAGACCCTCGCCCGCAACCTGGAGCGGGGCCTGGCCCGCAGCGCCGAGTTGGGCGCGGTCCTGGCCGTCGGTTGGCTGTCCGACAGCTTCGGTCACGCCGCCCAGTTGCCGCAGCTCCTGGCGCGGGCCGGCATCGATCATGCCGTCGTCTGGCGGGGCGTCCCCGCCTCTGTCGGCGCCGCGTCCACCGCCTTTCGGTGGCGGGCGCCCGACGGGAGCACGGTGCGGGCCGAGGTGCTGGTCGGCGGCTACGACGTCGGCGGCCACGTGCCCGCCGATCCGGTCGAGCTGGTGGCCCGCATCGCCGACCATGTGCGGGACATCGGCGGGCGGCTCGTCGGCGATGCCCTGTGGCCCCAGGGGGGTGATCACCAGCCCATCCGCCGGGCGCTCCCCGCCCGCATCGCGGCGGCGTCGACGACCACCGCCGACGCCGACCTCGAGCTCGTGATCACCACGCCGGCAGCGTTGGTCGAGCGGCCGGCCGACGACCCGGGCCTCCCGTGCTGGGAGGGCGAGCTGCGCAGCGGCGCCGCCAGCAACGTCCTCGCCGCCGTCGCCTCCACCCGGGTCGACGTGAAGGCGGCGGCCGCCGCCGCCGAGATCGCCGTCGAGCGGGTGGCCGAACCCCTCGCCACCCTGCGCCTCCCACCGGGCGACCCGGCCCACCGGCTCGTCACCATGGCGTGGGACCTGCTCGTCGCCAACGCCGCCCACGACTCCACGTGCGCCTGCTCGGCCGACGCCACCGTCGCCGACGTGCTGGGCCGCTACCGGGCGGCCGCCGACATCGCCGCCGAGGTGACGGCTCGCGCCCTGGCCGGTGTGCACGACGGCATCGACGACCGCGAGCCGCGAGTGGTCAACTCCGTCCACCGGGCCCGGCGGGGCGTGGTCGAGGTCGTCGTCGCCGGCGAGGGACCCCTCGAGGGTGCCCAGGTGCTCGAGCAGCGGGCGGCAGAGCTGATCGACGTGACCGTGCCCGCAGCCATGGTCGCGCCGCTGCTCGATCGCGTGCGGACCCAGCAGGTGAACGACACCACCTGGGTCACCGGCGTCGACATCGACGAGACCGCTGAGCTGGTGACGGTCACCGCCCGCTGCGGCCCCGAGCCGGCCTCCCGCCTCGACCTCGCCACGCTGCGCGAGCGCGCCGAGGCGGTCCTGGCCGCCGACCCCGCCCGCCCCGTGCGCATCCGGGCCGTGCAGCGGGCGATGCGGCGGGCCCTCGTGGTCGCCGGCCCGGTGCCCGGCTACGGGTCGGTCGCCTGGCACCCGGGCCCGCTCGACGTCGACCCCGTCACCGTCGACGACACGACGCTCGCCAACGGCCTCGTCAGCGTCGTGGTCGACCGCGCCACCGGCACCTTCGCCGTCGACGGCGTGGCTGGCTTCGGCGCCCTGGCCGACGAGCCGGAGGCGGGCGACACCTACACCCACCAACCCGGGACCGGACCGGTGGCGGAGGGGCCGGAGCAGGTGACCGTCGAGGTGGTCGAACACGGGCCGGTGCGTGGTGTCGTGCGCATCGTGACCACCTGGGACTGGCGGGGCACGGCGGCGACCGTGGCCACCGACCTCACCGTGGTGGCCGGGGAGCGCCTCGTGCGGGTCGAGCACCGCTGCACCAACCCTGTCGGCAACCACCGCCTCCGCGCCCTGGTGCCGTTGCCGGCACCGGTCGACGAGGTTGTGGCCGGGTGCGCCTTCGCCGCCGTGCGCCGGGGCCGTTGGAACGAGGGCGGCATCGAGGCGGCGTGCCCCACCGCACCAGCTCGCCGCTTCGTGCTGGCCGGCGCGCTCGCCGTCGTCGTGCCCGGCGTCGTCGAGTACGAGCTGGCCGAGGGTGGCGTCCGCCTGGCGCTCACCGTCCTGCGGGCCGTCGGCGTGCTGTCGCGTCCGGGCCTGGCCGTGCGACCGGTCAACGCCGGGCCGGCGCTCGAGGTCCCCGACGCCCAGTTGCTCGGCCGGACGGTGACCTGCCGCTACGGCGTCGCGCTGGGCGAGATCGACCCGCTCACCGCCCTCGCCCTCGCCGACGACCTGGCCACCCCCTGCTCGTCACCGACGGCGAGCCGGCCGCCCCCACCCCCGCCCTCGTCGTCGACGGCCCGGTCGAGGTCTCCACCGTCCGCCGCCACGCCGGCGCCGTCGAGGTCCGTCTCTGGAACCCGTCCGACCGACCGGTGGCCGCCGAGATCGACGCCCGTCCCGTCCCCCTCGGGCCCTGGGAGATCGCGCTGGTCCGCATCGCTCCTTGACAGATCGGTTCCGGATGGCGTACTAATCGAATGGTTAAACTATTCGATGAGGAGCCACGATGGCGAAGCCGGGACGCAGACCCACGGCCGGGAACGCCGAACCGGGGGCCAGACGCGACGCCCTCGTCGACGCCGCCTTCCAGACGCTGCGGGAGGCGGGCTTCGCCGGGGCCAGCGCCCGCGCCATCGCCGGGCGCGCGGGGTGCAACTCGGCGCTGGTCTTCTACTACTTCGATTCCGTCAACGAGCTCCTCGTCGAGGCGCTCGCCCGGAGCAGCCGGGAGCAGCTCCAGCGGTACGAGGAAGCGCTGGCCGACGTGACGAGCATCGACGAGCTGGTCACCTCGGTGCGGCGCCGACTCCAGGACGACATGGCGTCGGGTCACGTGCGGGTCCTGGCTGAGCTCATCGGGGCGGTCTCGTCCGACGACCGGCTGCGCAGCGCCGTGCTCGCGCAGGTGGAGCCCTGGATGGCGCTCACCGAGAGGACGATCGAACGCATCCTCTCGCCGAGCGGCCTCGGCGGGCTCGTCCCGTCGGGCCAGGCCGCGTTCGTGGTGGTCGCCCTCTTCCTCGGCGTGGAGCTGCTCGCTGACGTCGCCGGCGCCGACGAGACCATCGACGGGCTGTTCGACTCGGCCCAGGACCTGGCGCGACTCCTCGGTGCCATGCTCCCCACGGAGCCCACGTCGTGACCGCGCCGGGAGCGACGCGAGCAGCCCCGCCGGGCATCGACAGCGTCATCGGCGCGCTGCTCGGCCACCGGCTCGACGCCTTGGCGCCCGTGGTGCGAGCGATGCACGCCGTCCATCACGACACCCGCTGCGGGGGGATGCTCCACATCCGCCAGGCGCGGTCGTTGCGGGGGCGACTCGCGGCGCGGCTCATGCACCTGCCACGACCAGCGGGTGACACCCACGTCACGCTCTCGGTCGAGCGTCCCGCCGGTGGCCAGGGCCAGCGTTCGCTCGAACGCTGGCATCGATCGTTCGGCGGCCAGCCCGTCGTGTCGGAGCAGACGACCGACGGCGCCTGCCTGGTCGAACGGTACGGCCGGCTGGAGCTGCGCTTCGAGCTACGGGTTGCCGATGGACGGCTGTTCTTCCGCCACGTCCGCACCCACGTGCGATTGGGTTCCCGCCGGCTGCCCATCGCGCCGTGGCTGGCGCCGAGGGTCACCGCCAGCGTCGGTGCGGGACTTCACGGTGACTGCATCGACGTCTCGGTGCGGATCGCCGCTCCCGGTCTCGGCGAGCTCCTGGCCTATGCCGGCGCCCTCACCCTGGTCGACGCCCCGTGACCGCGACCCTGTGGCTGCTCGCCGTCCAGGGCACCCTGGGCGCCTTCGACACCGCGTACTTCCACGAGTGGCGAGCCCGCCTCCCCGTCCGCCCCGAGATGCGGACCGAGCTCGCCCTCCATGCGCCACGATCGGTCATCTACGGCATCGTCTTCTGCTCGCTGCCGTGGATCGCCTGGACCGGAGCAGCCGGCGTCCTGCTCGCGGTGCTGCTGGTCGCCGAGGCGGTGATCACCTTCACCGACTTCGTCGTCGAGGACCGGGTGCGCACGAGCCTCGGCGGCGTCTTCCCCGGGGAACGGGTCATGCACGGCCTCATGGCCGTCGTCTACGGCGCGTTCCTCGCCGTGTTCGCACCGGTGCTGGGCGGGTGGATCAGCACCGGCGGGAGCGAGCCCGGCGCAACCGGCCCGACGCTGCTGCTCGTCGCGCTGACGACGCTCGGCGTCGGGTCACTCCTGTCCGGCCTTCGCGACGCGCTCGTGGCGTGCGGCTGCCACGGGGCGGCCTGGCCGTGGCGGCCGGAGGTCCCCGGCTCCGTAGTCGCAGCGCCGCTTCGACCGGCAGTTCCCGGCGTCGCCGTCGCCGTGGGCGTGCTCGCCGTCCTCGTCGCCGCCTTCCGCCCGCGGGCTCGCTCGTGAGCCCGACAATGGCCTCGCCGCCGTGGGTCTCCGTCGCACCGATCCGTCGCCGACGCCGCCACCGGATCGCGTTCGTCGCCGCCGGTGCCTACAACATCGCATGGGGCCTCTTCACGGTGGCCTACCCGCAGTGGCTGTTCGACCTGGCCGGGATGCCGCCCGCCAACCACCCCCAGATCTTTGCCACGCTGGGGATGGTGATCGGGCTCTACGGGCTCCTCTACCTCGCGGTCGGCGCCTACCCCGAGCACGGATGGCTCTGCGCCGCGGTCGGGTTGACCGGCAAGGTCCTGGGCCCCATCGGCCTCGCCGTGCTGCTGGTGACGGGTACCTGGCCACCGGCCACGATCATCCTCTGCCTGACCAACGACCTCATCTGGTGGATCCCGTTCGCGCAGTACCTACGCGACGCCCATCCCGGGCGCCTCGTCCGAGGGACACGCACCGAGCCGGCGGGAGCAGGCAGTCACGGCTGA
>JBBJOU010000130.1:0-6453 GCA_037724305.1 Acidimicrobiales bacterium | reverse complement strand
TTAGGTGAACCAGATCTTCTGGTAGTCGCGGCTCTGGGGGTGGACCAGCAGGGCGAAGCGGGCGACGGGGAAGATGGCGAACAGAAGATTGATCGGCAGCAGCAGGTTGAGGATGCCCTGGTCGAGGGCGATCAGCACGACGGGGAGCAGGCCGAGGACCGAGATGGCGAGGGCCAGGTAGTAGCCCCACTTCTTCTCCTGGGCGATGCCGAAGCCACCGGCGACGCTGCCGGCCACGATGATCAGACCGATCAGGTTGAAGGCGGTGCCGAACAGCACCGAGAAGGCGGCGTCGACGTAGAGGAGGATCACCGCGATCTGGAGGGTCTGCGGCAGCGAGGGATTGGTCCAACGACGCATGCTGGTCAGTGTGGCAGTGGCCGGAGTGGTTCTCGCAGCGGGCGCCGGCGTCCGGCTCCGACCGCTCACGAGGTTGCGGCCCAAACCGCTGTGCCCGGTCGACGGCGTCGCCCTCCTCGACACCAACCTGGCCCGCCTCGTCGAGGTCGTCGGCGCGGGTCCCATGGCGACGGCGGTCAACGTCCACCACGGCCGCGACCAGCTCACAGCCCATGTCGACGGGCGGGCGCACCTGTCGATCGAGGACCCCGGCCCGCTCGGCACCGCCGGCGCCCTCGGGCACCTGCGCGACTGGGTCGCCGGTCGGCCCGTGCTGGTGGTCAACGGCGACACGTGGTGCCCGGCCCCGCTCGGCCCGCTGCTGGACGGATGGGACGGCGAGCGGGTCCGGGTGCTGGTGGCGGGGGCGTCGGTCATGGGCGAGCGGGCCCGGGTGGCCGGTGCCCTGTTGGCGTGGGCCGACGTCGCCGCCCTACGCGCCGAGCCGTCGGGCCTGTGGGAGGTGTCATGGCGCACCGCCCTCGCCGCGGGCCGGTTGGAGGTGGTGCGGGCGCCGCCGCCCTTCGTCGACTGCGGGACCCCGGCCGCCTACCTGGCCGCCAACCTGGCCAACTCCGGCGGGGCGTCGGTGGTGGGGGAGGGGGCCGTGGTCGACGGCGTGCTGGTCCGCTCGGTGGTGTGGCCCGGCGCCGTGGTCCGCCGCGGTGAGGTGCTGGTCGACGCCATCCGCGCCGACGGCCGCGTCACTGTCCTCGTCCGCTGAGCGTCGAACGGGGTCAGGGGCGAGGGCGGAGGGTGACGGGGCGCGCGTCATGGCCGGCGCGGAGCTGGCCGCAGGCGGCCTCGATGTCGGTGCCCCGGGTGCGGCGCACGGTGACGTTGACGCCGAGGTCGACCAACCGGTCGCGGAACCCCCGCACCGCAGCGGGCGACGAGCCCCGCACGGCGTAGCCGGGGGTGGGGTTGAGGGGGATGAGGTTCACGTGAGCGGCGAGGGGCAGGTCGAGGCACGCCCGGGCCAGGTGGCTGGCGTCGACGGGGCGGTCGTTGACGCCGTCGATGAGGGCCCACTCGAAGCTGAGGCGGCGGCCCTTGGCCACCAGGTACTCGGCGCACGCCGACAACAGCACCGCGAGCGGGTAGCGACGGTTGAGGGGCACCAGCTCGTCGCGGGTGGCGTCGTCGGCGGCGTGCAGTGACACCGCCAGGTTCACCGGCAGCGCCTCGGCGGCGAGGCGACGGATGCCCGGCACGACCCCGACCGTCGACACTGTGATGTGGCGGGCCGACAGGCCGAGATCGCCGTGGAGGCGTTCGACCGCGCCCCAGGTGGCGTCGTAGTTGGCCAGGGGTTCGCCCATGCCCATGAACACCACGTTCGACAGGCGGCCACCGTCGTCGCGGGCCCGGCGGGCGGCCCGAACGACCTGCTCGACGATCTCGCCGGTGGTGAGGTGGCGTTCGAAACCGGCCTGGCCGGTGGCACAGAACCCGCACGCCATGGCGCAGCCGGCCTGGCTCGACACACAGACCGTGACCCGTCCGCCCGCATAGGCCATGAGCACCGTCTCGACGGTGGCGCCGTCGCGCAGGCGCCACAGCCACTTCACCGTCGCACCGCCGTCGCTCTCCCGTTCGACCTCGGCCGCCAGACCCGCCGGTAGCGCGTCGGCGAGGCGGGCCCGGAGCGCAGCCGGCAGCTCCGTGAGCTCGTCGGGGGCGGCGAAGCGGTCGTGCAAGCCGGCCCACACCTGGCGGGCGCGGTACGCCGGCTCCCCGGTGAGAAGGCCGCTGATCGCCTGGCGATCGTGGTCGTAACGGCTGGGCGGTAGGAGCTCGGGTGCCATGGTTGGTTCGTAGGCTACGGAGATGACCGAGCTCAGCGAGGGCGTCACCGGACCCGCGGCCCCTCCCGAGCCCCCGATGCCCGAGGCGCACCATCGGGATGTGCGGGGAGGGGCGGCGCGCGCCGCGGTGTTCGGCATCTCTGACGGCCTGGTGTCCAACGTCGGCCTGATCCTCGGGGTGGCCGGCGCCGGCCCCGGCGCCGGGGTGGTCCGCCTCGCGGGCCTGGCCGGGCTGATCGCCGGCGCCGTCTCGATGGCGGCCGGCGAGTACAACTCGATGAAGGTGCAGGCCGAGCTGCTCGAGCGCGAGCTCGACATGGAACGCCTCGAGCACCGCCGCAACCCACATGTCGAGACGGTCGAGCTGGCGACTATCTACCAGTCCCGGGGCATGGACCCCGACCGCGCCCGCGAGCTGGCCACCCAGCTGATGGCCGACCCCGAGCTCGCCCTGCAGGCGCACGCCCGCGAGGAGCTCGGCATCGACCCCGGCGAGCTCGGCTCGCCCCTCGCCGCCGCCGGCTCGTCGTGCGCCGCCTTCTCCGTCGGTGCGCTCGTGCCCCTGCTGCCGTGGTTCGTGGCCACCGGTACCGCCGCCATCGTCGCCTCGATGGTGCTCGCCGTCGTCTGCGCGGTGGTGGTCGGCGCCGTCGTCGCCCGCCTCGCCGACCGTCCACTCTGGCGGGGCGTCGGCCGCCAGGTCGCCTTCACCGTCGTCCCCGCCGCCATCACCTTCGCCATCGGCTCGGCTGTGGGTGTGGGCGTGTAGTTTTCGGGCTCACTCGCTCGGCTGCGCCTCGCTCCGTTCGTCCGAGTTGGACGCAGCCCTGGCCTATGGGCCGCGGCGTGGCGCGCGCCGGGAAGATCAGATCGTTGTCTCGTAGGCCTGGTCGGTGTGCTGGAGGGTGAAGCCGAGGCGGTCGTAGAGGCGGACGGCGCCTTCGTTGTCGGCGTCGACGTAGAGCATGGCGTGGGTCGCCGCGCTGGACCGGTGGAGGTGGTCGAGGCCGGCGAGCACGAGGTCGCGGCCGAGTCCGCGGCCGCCGGCGTCGGGGTCGATGCCGATGACGTAGATCTCGCCCAGGATCGTGCCCTCGGCGTCGTCGGGAACCGGCGGGTGCACCTTGGTCCAGCAGAAGCCAAGCAGGCGACCGCTGGCCGGGTCGGGGTGCAACAGGAAACCGGCGGCGTCGAACCACGGCTCGGCCATCCGGTCCACCAGCGTGGCGAGCGTCCAGTCGGCCTGGTCGGGGTGGGCGGCAAAGGCGCGGTTGTTGAGCGCCACCCACGCCTCGTCGTCGGCACCGGGCACGAAGGGGCGGACCACGAGGTCGGTGGTCTTCCCGACGGGGAGCGGGCGCCGGAGCTGGCGGAGCTCGCGACCGGGACTGAGCCCGGCGGCCTCGGCCACCCGGACGTGGCTGTCGGCCGGCTCGTGGACCCACCAGTGCACGGCGCCGCCGCCCTCGGCGGCCACCACGTCGAGTGCCGAGCGCAGGAGGTCGACGGCGACCGCCTCCCCGATCGCCGGCGACCGGACGAGCTCGATCGCCCAACTCGACCCCTGACGGGTGAGCTGGGCGTAGGCGTTGGGCTGATCGAGGACATCGTCGTCGCCGGCGAGGAAGCCGGCGTAGCGCCGCCGCCCGTGGCGGGCGATGTCGATCCACTGCGGGTCGACGGCGAGGCGGTGGGCCTCGGCGGGCAGGGTGGCGTCGAGGAGGGCCCTGACGGCGCCCACCTGGTCGTCGGTCAGCCGCCGGAGGGGCTCGGAACGCCACATGACGCTGACGGTACCGCCCAGCTGTCGGTGGATGGGGTGGCGCCGCCGCCCGGTAGGTTCGCCCGCCGTGGGCCGACCGAGGACGCCGGCGGGCCGAGCCCGCGAGTCGGCCCGACGCCTCGCCGCAGAGTACCCGGGCTCGCCACGCGAGCTGTGCGAGCTCGTCCATCGCACGCCGTACGAGCTCCTGACCGCCACCATCCTGTCGGCGCAGACCACGGACAAGGGCGTCAACCTGGTCACGCCCGCCCTCTTCGCCCGCTACCCGACCCCGGAGGCGCTGGCGGCGGCCGATCTTGGCGACGTCGAGACGATCATCGCCTCGACCGGGTTCTTTCGGGCCAAGTCCCGCAGCATCACGGGGATGGCCGAGGCGCTGATCGAACGCTTCGACGGCGATGTGCCCCACCGGATGGAGGACCTCGTCACCCTGCCCGGCGTGGGCCGCAAGACCGCCAATGTGGTGCGGTCGGTGGCGCTGGGCGAGCCCGGCTTCCCGGTCGACACCCACGTGCTGCGCCTCGTGCGCCGCCTCGCCATCACCGACGAGACCGACCCGGTCAGGGTCGAGCGGGTGGTCGACACCATGGTGTCGCCCACGGAGCGGGGGCTGCTCAGCCTGCGCCTCATCCGCCACGGCCGCCGGGTGTGTGTCGCCCGCCGGCCGCGCTGCGACGTCTGCGTCCTCGCCGACTTCTGCCCGGCGGTCGGCACCGGCTGAGTGGCCCTGGTCGACGTGTCGTCTCGCGGTCCCAGACGCGCACCTGTGCCGAAAACCGGCGATGGCGCCGCACAGAGCGGCACCATCGCGGGCGACGGCAGGCGGCGGATCCCGCCGTCGCGGCGACCAGGTGGCGGAACCTGGCCTCCACGTGGATACTACCGACGTCCCTCATCGCGGCCAACGCGGGTGCCGCTTGTCACCCCGCATTCACCCGCTCAGGCGACGGAGGACCTTGTCGAGTCGACGCTGGGCGGCCCGCAGCGATCGTTCGACCTCGAAGAGGTCGGCGGCGATGCCCTGGTCGTCGCTGCCGTCCAGGCGGACGGCGGCGGCGCCGACCCGCCGGGCGAGCTCGTCGGTGGCCGCGGCGACGGTGTCGAGGGTGGCCTGCTCGGGATGCATGGTGTGAGCCCTACCACGCTGCGAAGGGGTTCCGGGGCGCCGCCACCCCGCCGGTAGGGTCCGGGCGTGCTCAGCCGGCTCGACCTCCGTGGCGTCGCCCCCGCCGAGCTGGCCGGCCGGCTCCCCCGGCCCGAGGTCGCCGGGGACGGGCCGGTGGCCGTCGTGCGCGACATCCTGGCCGCCGTGCGGGAGCGGGGCGACGCCGCCGTGCGCGAGCTGACGGCCCGCTTCGACGGCGTGGAGTTGGCGGCATTGCACGTTCCCCGCGCCGAGTGGGAGGCGGCCGCCGCCCGCATCGAGCCCGATCTGCTCGTGGCCCTCGAGGTGGCCGCCGGCAACGTGCGCGCCTTCCAGGAGGCCGAACGGGCGCCTGAGGTCACCCACGCCGCCGGTGGCATCCGCACCGCCACCCTGCGGCGCGCCGTCGACCGGGCCGGCTGCTACGTCCCCGGGGGGCGGGCGAGCTACCCGTCCACGGTGCTCATGACCGTCGTGCCGGCCAAGGTCGCCGGGGTGGCCCACGTCGCGGTGTGCGTCCCCCCGGGCCCCGACGGCCGGGTGCCCGATGTCGTGCTGGCGGCCGCGCTCGTCGCCGACGCCGACGCCGTGCACCCCGTCGGCGGCGCCCAGGCCATCGCCGCCCTCGCCTACGGCACCGAGTCGATCCCGGCGGTCGACGTCATCGTCGGGCCCGGCAACGCCTATGTCGCCATCGCCAAGCGCGAGGTGGCCGGCGCCGGTCGGGTCGGCATCCCGTCCGCCTTCGCCGGTCCGTCCGAGGTCGTGGTCGTGGCCGACGCCTCGGTCGATCCCACGTGGGCGGCGATCGACGTCATCGTCCAGGCCGAGCACGGCCCGGACGGCCTGGCCTGGCTCGTGGCCTGGGACGAGGACACCCTCGACGCGGTGGCCCGCGAGGTCGAGCGCCTCGCCGCCGCCAGCCCCCGCCGGGACGAGATCGCCGCCACGCTGGCGACGGCCGGGTTCGCCGTGCTGGTCGACGACCCGGCGGCGGCGATCACCGTGGCCAACGCCATCGCCCCCGAGCACCTCGAGCTGCTGTGCGCGGACGCCGAGGCGATGGTCGACGATGTCCGCCACGCCGGGGCGGTGTTCTGCGGGCCGTGGAGCCCGGCCGCCCTCGGCGACTACCTGGCCGGCCCCAGCCACGTGCTGCCCACCAACGGCTCGGCTCGCTTCGGCGGCGCCCTCACCCCCGATGATTTCCTCAAGTCGGTCCACGTCGTCACCGCCACGAGAGCGGGGTTCGAGGCGGCTGCCCCCCACGTCATCGCCCTCGCCGAGGCCGAGGGGCTGATGGCCCACGCCGAGGCCGT
>JBBJOU010000129.1:0-6474 GCA_037724305.1 Acidimicrobiales bacterium | reverse complement strand
AGCGCCTGGCCAACGCCCTCGGCCTCGAGGCGTTCGGCAACGTCGAGACCCGGGTGGCGCCCGAGGCGTTCGCCGAGGCCGGTGTCGAGCCCCGGGGCGAGCTGTGGGCGGCCATGCTCGACACCAAGCAGTCATGGGACGACCTCATCCGTCGCCACGCCCCCGACGCCCGCACCCGCGACGCCATCCTGGCCAACCCGCTGTACCAGAACCTCATGGGGCGCTTCGTCCAGAGCCACGACTACATCGCCATGGAACGCCTCTACGAGCTCCATGCCGCCGGTACCTACGACCTGATCGTGGTCGACACGCCGCCCACCCGCAACGCCATCGACTTCCTGGAGGCGCCCCAGCGGATGGCCGAGTTCTTCTCCAGCCGCCTGCTGCGGTGGCTTACGGCACCGGCCCGGTCGCGACTCGTCAACTTCGCGTCGAAGCCGTTCTACACGGTGGCCGACCGCATCCTCGGCACCCAGTTCCTCCAGGACATCGCCGAGTTCTTCATGCTCTTCCAGTCGATGTACGACGGGTTCGTCGAACGGGCCCGCGCCGTCGAGAAGGTGCTCACCGACCGGCGCTCGACCTTCATCGTCGTCTCCACCCTCGAGTCGGCGCCGACGCGTGAGGCCGAGTTCTTCATCGCCGAGCTCGAAGCCCGGCGGCTCCACCTCGGTGCCGTCGTGCTCAACAAGGTGCTCCCGTCGTCCCTGCTCGACCGCCAGGCCACCACGGTGGCGAAGCGCTTCGAGGCCGACGCCGCCGGCGTGGCCACCGCCACGGTTCCCGCGCTCTCCGCCCCTGCCGACGCCGCCGCGCTCGAACGGGTGCTGCGCGAGGTGGGGGCGAGCTTCCTCAACTTCCAGGTGGTCGCCACCCGCGAGGCCGAGACCCGGGCCCGCCTCGCAGGCGATCCGGAGGTCACCGCCTCCGTGCCCTACTTCGACAGCGACATCTTCGACCTGGGCGGTCTCGTCCGCCTCGGCGAGTCGGTCTGGCGGTAGTGGGGAGCCGGTCTGAGGGCACCCCCACTCGGGGTCGGTAGCGTCGAGCGCCCGTGGCCTCCCTCGCCGAGCTCGCCCGCCAGCACACCGACCTGTCGTTCCACGACATCGCCCACCTCCAGCGCCTCGTCGGGTCCTGGGGGCTGCTCGCCGATTTCTGCTTCGCCGACCTGCTCCTGTTCGGTGCCGTCGGCGACCGGACGGTCGGGGGCGCCGACACCGACGTGCCCGTCGGCCCGCCCATCGAGCAGGTGGTGGTGCTGGGCCAGATCCGGCCCGCCACCAGCCAGACGGTGTGGCGGTCGGACCTCATCGGTTCGGTGCTCGCCGCCGAGGAGCGCCCCGTCGTGGTCCGCAGCTTCACCGGCGGTGAGTTGCTCGAGGGTGAGCTGGTGCAATCTGCGCAGCGGGAGGTGGTGCGGGTCCAGAGCATCCCGGTGCGCTACGAGGGCCGTGTCATCGCCATCCTGTCCCGGGACTCGGCGCCCACCTTCGGGCGCCAACCGGGCGAGCTGGAGCGCAACTACGTCTCGATCTTCAACCGCTTCGCCCGGATGATCGTGACCGGTGCGTTCCCGTTCGTCGCGGAGGACCTCGAGACCGACGCCGTGCCTCGCGTGGGTGACGGCGTGCTGCTCCTCGACGGCCAGATGCGGGTCGAGTTCTCGTCGCCCAACGCCGTGTCGGCCCTGCACCGCCTCGGGGTCCACGCCAACTCCGAGGGCATGCGCCTCGGCGACCTGGGCATGGACGACCACGCCGTCCAGGCGGCCTTCGCCAAGCACATGCCCGTGAGCCGGGAGTTCGAGCGCGGTCCGGAGGTCACCGTCGCGCTGCGCTGCATCCCTCTGGTGGTCGAGGGCCGGCCGACGGGGGCGGTGGTGCTGCTTCGCGACGTCTCCGAGCTGCGCCGCCGCGACCGGCTGCTGCTCTCCAAAGACGCCACCATCCGCGAGATCCACCACCGCGTGAAGAACAACCTGCAGACGATCTCGTCGCTGCTGCGCCTGCAGGGCCGCCGGTTGGAGTCACCCGAGGCCAAGGCCGCCATCGAGGAGTCGGTGCGCCGGGTCCGCTCGATCGCCCTGGTGCACGAGATCCTGTCACGCGAGGCGGGCGAGGACGTCCCGTTCATCGCCATCGTCCGCGACCTCACCCGCATGGCCGAGGAGGCGTTCTCCGATCCCGACCGCCCCGTCCGCTGCGCGGTGGAGGGCGACCCCGGTCTGCTCCCGGCCCAGGTGGCGACCCCGCTGGCGGTGGTACTGAACGAGCTGCTCCAGAACACCGCCGACCACGCCTTTCCCGCCGGCGGGGGAGGGGGCGTGGTCACGCTGCACTTCGAGCGTGCACCCCACGAGCTGCGAGTGGTCATCGTCGACGACGGCGTGGGGCTGCCGGAGGCGTTCGCCCTCGATCAAGCCACCGGCCTGGGACTGATGATCGTGCGGACCCTGATGGTCTCCGAGCTCGCCGGGGACATCATCGTCGAGCCTGCGGGCGGGGCCGGTGGCACGACCGTTCGTCTCACCGTGCCGGTGCCGACCGAACCGACGTGAGCGGAGTGGGGCCTCAGGAGGCCTTGCGCTGGCGGGCGAGCCATGCCCGGCGGAGCTTGCGGCGCTCGTCCTCCGACGTGCCGCCCCAGACGCCGGAGTCCTGGTTGGTGACGAGGGCGAACTCCAGGCACGCAGACTGGGCGTCGCACGCTCGGCACACGGCCTTGGCCTGGTCGATCTGCTCGAGCGCCGGGCCGGTGGTACCGACCGGGAAGAACAGGTCGGGACTGGTGTCGCGACAGGCGGCGCCGTCGCGCCAGTCGGTTCGTTCGAGCAGCTCGGGCTCGGCAGTGAGGAAGAGCGCCACCCGTGCCTCCAGGGGGTTACTCGAGGGTGTAGCCCTCGTGATCGGGTTCACATGCAGCGCCGCGCCCCAGAGCGGGAGTACGCCGGCGGAGAGCCAAGATAGCGGACACCAACCCGCATCACAAGGGTCAATGCGCGTCGAAGTACCGGCGAACCCGCAGGTGAGAGGCCTCGCGTGACGGTCGCCACAGGCCAGGAACCGGCGGTGTGGGCCCACCGGGGGGCGCGTCTCGTCATGGGGAAGGCGGCCGAGACGGAGAACACCGTGGCCGCCTTCGCCCGGGCGGTCGGCCTCGGCGCCGACGGCGTGGAGCTCGACGTCCGTCGTCTCGCCGACGGCGGCCTGGCCGTGCACCACGACGCCCGCCTCCCCGACGGCACCCCCCTCGCCGGCCTCGGCGTGGTCGACCTGCCTGCCCACGTCCCCCTGCTCGGGGCCGCCCTCGCCGCCTGTGCGACGCTGGTCGTGAACGTCGAGCTGAAGCTGGAGCGGCGCGAGCCGGTGGCCCCGCTGGTCGACGCCGTCGTCGCCGCCCTCGCCGCCTGGGGAGGCCGCGCCATCGTCAGCTCGTTCCTGCCCCGGGCGGTCGATGCCCTCCGGGCCGCCGCCCCCGAGGTGCCGACCGCCCAGCTCACCCTCGTCCCGATCAAGCCCCGGTCCCGCATGGCCGCCGGGGTCGCCCGGCGGGGCCACGCCGCCTGGCATCCGCACCACGCCACGCTGGGCCCGGCCACGATCGCCGCCGCGCACGCCTTCGGTCTGGCGGTGCACACCTGGACGGTCAACGACCCGGGCCGGATGCGCGAGCTTGCCGCCTGGGGGGTCGACGCCATCGTCACCGACGACGTCGCCCTCGCGTTGGCGGTCCTCAGGACCTGACCGGCTCCGCCGAGGGGGCGGCCACGGGCAGGACGAGGCGCAGGACGTCGGGCTCGTGGCGCAGCTCGATGTGGTCGACCTCGCCGAGGAAGTCCCCGTCGACCTGGAACGGGAACGGCCCGTTGCCGTGGACGACCAGGTGGTCGAGGTCCGTGCGGACGTCCATCCACGGGATGCGCCGGAGGTCACCCCTCGGCCGCAGCGCCTCGGCGACGCCGCGCAGGAGGCGGTCGGCGCGCAGCGAGGTGAAGGTGACCGTGGCCAGGCCCCGGTCGAGGGTCGCCTCGGGCACGAGGTCGAAGGCCAGGTTGCCGATGTAGGTGTAGGGGTTGGTGTTCAGCACGATGGTGAACTGGCCCTCGATCGGGTTGTCACCGTCGGGATCGAGGGTGAACCGGGGGCGGCTGTGGTCGTAGTGGCGGGCGAAGGTCGTGAGCGCGGCGGCGGCGAACAGAGGTTGGCCGGCCCAGCGCTTGAGCTCCGACCGTCGCTCGACCTGCTCGACGACAGCGGCGTCGTAGCCGAGGCCGACGTGGAACAGGAAGTAGCGGCCGTTGACCGAGCCCAGGCCGACGGGACGGATGTTGTCGGCGGCGAGGGCGTCGATGAGGGCGCCGGTGGCCTCGATGGGGTCGTTGGGGAGACCGATGGTGCGGGCGAAGACGTTGGTCGACCCGCCGGGGAGGGGAGCGAGCGCGGTGGCGGTGCCGGCGAGGCCGTTGGCCGCCTCGTTGAGGGTGCCGTCGCCACCGAGCAGCACCACCACGTCGAAGCCGTCGCCCGCCGCGCTGCGGGCCAGCCGGGTGGCGTGGCCCCGCCGGCTGGTCTCGGCCACCTGGAGGTCGTGGTCGGCGGCCAGCGCCTTCTGAATGACCACCTTGCCCCGCGGCGTCACCGACGACGCCGAGGAGTTGATGAGCAGCAGCATCCGCATGGCCGTCGAGACAGTAGCGACCCCCGTGGGGAGTTCGTCGTAGTGGCGCAGACGGTGGCAGGCTGAGCGCCATGAACGTCGCCGTCTGCGTGAAGCAGATCCCCGATCCGGCCCAGCCGGGGGTCCTCGATCCGGACCACACGCTCAAGCGCGACGGGAAGCTGATCCTCGACGAGGCTGACAGCTACGGCGTCGAGATCGCGCTGCAGTTGGTGGACACAGCCGGCGCCGGCGAGGTCACGCTGGTGTCGATGGTGCCCAACGGCGAGGTCAGCGGCCTGCGCACGGCGCTGGCCATGGGCGCGGCCAAGGCGGTCCTGGTCACCGACGATGCCCTGCCCGGCGCCGGCGCCCTCGACACCGCCAAGGTGCTGGCCGCCGCCATCGGGCGCAACGACTTCGACCTCGTCCTCGCCGCCACCGAGTCGAGCGACGGCTACACCGGCACCGTGCCCGAGCAGGTGGCCGCCCTCCTCGGCCTCCCGTCGGTGACCTTCGCCAAGGAGGTGACCGTCGTCGACGGCACCCTCCGGGTGCAGCGCCAGACCGAGGAGGGCTACGAGGAGGTCGAGTGCCCCCTCCCGGCCGTCGTGACGGTGACCGCGGGCGTGGTCGAGCCCCGCTACCCCAGCTTCAAGGGGATCATGGCGGCCAAGTCCAAGCCCGTCGACCAGCTCACGTTGGGTGATCTCGGCATCGACGCCGCCAGCGTCGGCGTCGCCGGCCGCGGGCAGGAGATCGTCGCCGTCGATCAGGCCGAGGAGCGCCAGGCCGGCGAAGTGGTGGAGGACGACGGCGAGAGCTTCGCCAAGATCGTCGCCTACCTCGAGAAGCTCAAGCTCGTCTGACCGCCTCCTCCGACCGCTCGCCCAACGAATCCTGGGAGCTTGCATGCCGATCAACACCGTGTGGGTGTTCGCCGAGGCCGTCGACGGCACCGTCAGGCCCATCTCGCTGGAGCTGCTGGCCAAGGCCCGCTCGCTCGCCAGCGTGGTCGTCGCCGTGCTCGGCGAGGACGCCGACGGCCTCGCCGACCGCCTCGGCGAGCACGGCGCCACCAAGGTCCTCGCCACCGGCGCCCTCGACGGCCGCCTCAAGGGCCCGGCTGTCGCCGCCGCCCTCGCCGCCCGCATCCAGGGCGGCGACGTCCCCGACGTCATCCTCTTCGGCACCACCTACGACGGCCGCGACGTCATGGCCCGCCTCTCGGTCGCTCTCGACAAGCCGGTCCTCACCAACAACAGCGCGGTCGAGTCCGACGGTGACACCCTCGTCGTCACCACCGAGATCTTCGGCGGCAGCCTGCTGGCCCGCACCACGTTCACCGGTGGCGGCCCGTACCTCGTCTCGGTCCGTCCCAAGTCGTTCCCGGCCGAGGCCGTCGGCGGCGGTGCGCCCACCGTCGAGGCCCTCGCCATCCCCGACCTCGGCGCCGCCGGCGCCGCCCGGGTGACCGCCGTCCACGTCGAGGAGTCGTCGGGCCCCAAGCTCGACGAGGCCGCCGTGGTCGTCTCCGGCGGTCGGGGCCTGGGCGAGGCCGCCAAGTTCGAGATGGTCGAGAGCCTGGCCAAGCTGCTCAAGGGCGCCCCCGGCGCCAGCCGGGCCATCGTGGACGCCGGTTGGGTCCCCTACAGCTACCAGGTGGGCCAGACCGGCAAGGTGGTCAAGCCCGACGTCTACATCGCCGCCGGCATCAGCGGCGCCACCCAGCACATGGTGGGCATGAAGGGCGCCAAGCACATCATCGCCATCAACAAGGACCGCGAGGCCCCGATCTTCGGCATCGCCGACCTC
>JBBJOU010000128.1:0-6553 GCA_037724305.1 Acidimicrobiales bacterium | reverse complement strand
CGCCGGCGGAGCTCGACGTAGACGGCGTGCCCGACGACGGCCTCGAGCTCCTCGCCCAGCGATTCCACCACCGGACGGTCGCCGACGTAGGCCCGCTCGCCCTCGGTGCAGCACCACGCCATCGTCTCGCCCTGGGCGCCCCAGTCGGCCCGGCTCCACCCCCGTACCGTCGCCACCTCGCCGCCGTCGCGCCGCGGGGCGAACTCCACGCGGAGCGGCAACTCCCAGCACACCGCCGGCTTCCAGTCGATCGGCGACTCGCCGGCGGCCACCGCCGCCAGGTGGAGCGCGCACCCTTCGCCGCCGGGGAAGCCCGGGCGGTTGAGGAAGATGCAGGCGCCGTCGACCACCCTGGTCTTCGTCCGCTCGGCATCGCCGAAGACCCCGCCGACGACGGCCGCGGCGTGCTGCTCGAAGCGGTCCGGGTCGAGGGTGGCCGCCAGCGCCGCGGTGCGCATGGCGTCGTCGTCACCGTCGAGGTCGGCGCCGCCGGAGCAGCATCCGTGGCCGAGCTCGGGGGCGGGCTCGGCCAGCACCCCCAGACAACCCCGGCCCCAGATACAGGTCCAGTTCGACGTGAGGAAGGCGCGGTCGAAGCGCCACGTCGTCTCGTCGTCGACGATCTCCACGATGTCGGGGCCGTCTGAGGTCACCGGCGCTCCAGGTCGAGCCACAGCCGCACGAGTCGGCGCAGGTCGTCGATGCCGACCCCCTTGGCCGCGCTCACCCACGTGATGTCACCGCGCTCGAGCCGGCAACCGGCGGCGAGGTCGTGCTTGCGCCGCTCGCGCTGCTGCGCCTTCACCTTGTCGTGCTTGGTGGCCACCACCGAGTGCGGCGCCGCGTTGGCCCGTAGCCAGTCGAGCATCTGGGTGTCGAGGGCAGTGGGGCCGATCTCGCCGTCGACGAGCACCATGACCATGGTGAGCGGCTCGCGCTCGAGCAGGTAGGTCTCCATCATCGCCCGCCACCGCCCCCGGTCCCGGGCCGGCGCCTTGGCGTAGCCGTAGCCGGGGCAGTCGACCACCGTCGCCCCCTGCGCCACCTCAAAGCAGTTCAACAGCCGGGTCCGGCCCGGGGTCTTCGACGCCCGGGCCAGGTCCTTGCGGTTGCCGAGGGCGTTCAGCAGCGACGACTTGCCGACGTTCGAGCGCCCAACGATGGCCACCTCGGCGTCGACCTCGGGCAGGTGCGCCGCGTCGGGTGCCGAGGTCACGAACCGCAACGGCAGGGGGGCGACCATCACCGCCCATCATGGCCGTTCGCCCGGGCGGCCAGATCGGGTCAGTCGCCCTCGTCGTTGATCTCCCCGTCGCCGATGCGGTCCTCACCGGCGTCGTCACCACAGGCGGCGGCGCCCAGCACGAAGGTGAGGGACAACAGCGCGGTCAGCAGTCGCTTGGTCATGGTCCGGGCGTGCCCTGAAATACCGGCGTGTAGACCGCGGGCAGCACACCGGCGGGCCTGAACCGGGCTCTCGACCGTCAGCGCCGCTCGGGCCGCGCCCGGCGCCCATGGTGGTCCTGCGCCTGCGAGTACGCGTGGGCGACGCCGGCCACCCGTCCCGCCCAGGAGAGCTCAGCCCGCGCGTGGACGAGGGCGGCGGCGCCACGGCGGCGTCGCCCCCCAGGGTCGTCCACCGCTTCGACGATCGCCTCGGCGAGGGCCTCGACGTCGTCGGGGGCCACGAGCCAGCCGGTGGGGTGCGCGGGGTCGAGGTTGATCATCGACGGGAACCCGCCGCTACGAGTGGCGATCACGGGCAGCCCGACCGCCATGGCCTCCAAGGGTGTCTGCGGGTACGAGTCGTTGACCGATGGCATGACGAGCGCGTCGCAGGCGGCGAGACCGTCGGGAAGGTCGTGGTGGCCTCGCCACCCGGCGAAGAAGACGCCCTCGGCACCCACTCGCCGGCTGACGGTGACGGGGTGTTCGCCCTCCCACTCGTCGGGGTGCCCGCCCCACACCAGCAGCGACACCGGATTGCGCGCCATGGCCCGCGCCTGGACGAAGGCCTCGATGAGCAGCGGCACCCGCTTGGCGGCCGTGAACCGCCCGACGAAGACCAGCACCGCAGCATCACCGCTCGCGCCGAGGAGGCGGTCGAGGTCGCCTTCCCGGTAGCGCACCGAGCCCGGCGGGCCTCCCTCGTCCCACCCCTGCGGGTCCTCGACCAACCATCGGCGGAACTGCGCCCGGCGCTCGACCGCGGCGAAGCGCTGCGGGCGGAAGTGTTCGGTGTCGACCCCGTTGGGTACATCGGTCACCCTGTCCGCGTCGAGTCGGAGCAGGGGCACGGCGGTCGCCCGATCAGGCGGTGAGACGGTGATGAGGTGGTCCGCCTCCCGTGCCTGGCGACGCATCTGCGCCAGCCAGAACTCCCCGTGGCGCCACTGGGCCCAGCGGGTCGTCCGGAAGAGCTGGACCTGCTGGTCGTCGAGTGACTCGATGGGGAGCGGCGATTCGCTCTCCGCCTCCGGCATCCGGGCCAGGGACGTGCCGAGCGCACGGGCGATGGCCATGCGCTCCTCGATCGACTCCATCAGCTTGATCTCGGTCCCGTGGAGGTGGGTGACGACGGGGACGTGGGGCCAGCGGCTGACGGCGGCATCGTGCTGCGGGGTCAGGTGATGGAGGTGGAGCACCTCGGCGTCGGCGGTGCCGGCGGCGCCGAACGGCTCTTCCCACGGTGCGGCGAGGTGGCCGACGAGCGCAGGGTCGACTGCGGCCAGCACGGCGTCCGGCGCACCCTCCCGATCTTCATAGGAGGGGTGCATCGGCACCGGTGCCTCCAGCGCGCTCCCACCCGCCTCGAACTGTCGTAGCGCCGGGGTGTAGTCGAGGTGGTGGAGGTCGATACCGGTGAAGAACGTCGGGGCGTGCGTGGTCTCGCCGGGTGCGCCGAGCGAGCCGGCCACGAGCGACACCGACCATCCGGCGTCCTCCAGCGCGAGGCTGAGGTACCGACACACCATCGCCGACCCGCCCCGGGGGAAGAACAGCAGCCCCATGACGACCCGGCGTTCACTCACGGCTGTGGCCCGACCCTGATCGGGGCCTCGATGAGGTGCACCTCGGGTTCGGCGTCGCGTGGCGCCAGCCAGGGGGAGTGCGCGGCGTCGTCCGGGCAGAAGCGCCACTTCCGGCCGACCCGGTCGATGCCGATCGGGTACACCGTCAGAGCGCCGGCGGTGTCGATGTGCAGGCGCAGCACGTGCTTGAGGTCCTGGTGGTGGAGGGGTGCGTACCCCTCGTTCCCGTGGAAGCCGAGGAGGTTCGTGGCCCAGAGGTAGCCCGACATCCCCACCGCCCCCCCAAGCCCACCCAGCACCCCGATCACGCCGAGGAAGACGACGAAGGACCACGCCCCTCGGAGCCCGTCGACGGTCGACAACCGGGAGGCGACGATCATGATCCCGGCCACGCTGGCGAGTTGCAGCAGCGAATGGGCCAACCCGAGCAGGAAGCGGCTCACGCCGCCGGCGTCATGGGCCAGGCGCACCATCGCCCCCAGCGACGCCATGATGACCAGGATGAGGAGGAAGGCCGTCGGGCTCTCCCACAGCGCCCGGCGCAGGTCGACGAAGCCGAGCGAGACGTGGCGGTCCCGGAGGTGCAGCCCCATCATGAAGGCCAGGAGCACCTGGGCCACACCGAACACGGCGGCGAGGGGGAGGTTGTAGGGCGCCAGCAGCCAGATCCGCTTCCTGAGCCGCTTCGAGACCGCCGCGGTCGGATACGTGGCTCGACGGTGAGCGACGACACCCGGAGCGCCGGGCAGGCTGATGCGCTCGGGAAGGTCGTGGGTCGGGTGCAGGAAGGCGCCGCCGCCCCCCGAGTCGATGTGCTGGCGGGACCCACCCTCCTCCTCGTACCGCGCGTAGTAGTGCTTGCCGCTCTTCAGGTACAGCGCCAACCGGGCTCCGCTGGGCTGGATGACTTCGCGGTCGAGGTAGGCCACGTCCTGGTCGGAGTGGATCTCGGCATCCTTCCTGCCGCTGGCGACCTCCTTCCCCATGCACAGGATGATCCGGTCGCCCGCCTGCACCCGCTCGGCGGCGACATCGGCGAAGTACCTCAGCTGGACCTCGTCGAGGTAGGCCCCGAACTGGACGTCGATGCCCCAGAGCCACCAGCCGTTCGGGAGCTTGAGGGCGAAGTAGCTCCGCCGCTGGCTGGTCCGCCACGCACCGATCTCGCGGTTGCGGCAGAAGATGCTGGTGAAGTTGACCAGCCCGTCGTACCAGTCGTGGGTTCCGGGGATGGCGAAGAGCTCAGGGGCCTCCCCCGCGACGCACGGCAACGCCGCCCGGTACGGGCCGAGCATGCGGTTCTCGTACTCCACCGCCTTGGGCACCGGGTACACCTGGTCGCCCCCCATGACGAGGATCCGTCCCCGTTCGGTGGCGTGGGTCTCGCCGTGCCAGTCGAGCTCGAGCTCCTCGGTGGCCAGGAGCCGGGCCACGGTGTAGGTCGAGTTCCACCCGTCGCCGAGGTCGGCCACGTAGTCGAACCACAGCTCGGGTTCCCCGGAGCGGTCCGGAACCTCCGCCGGTTCGCGCACCTGCTCCCCCCGCTTGTCGGCGTAGGAGCTGAAGATGCCCGAGACCAACGCCCGGCGGGCCGTGTCGACGAGCTGATGGGGATCGAACCACCGCACCATGTGCCGGCGCACGAACCCGAGGTCGGCATCGGAGGACGGACGGGGCGGGCACGCCGGGCCCCCGTCGGCGGGACCCGCAGGTGTCTCGGCCATCGCCGGACATCCTGGCAGCCGCAGTGCGCCGGTCCGGCGTCGGACCGGCGACCGGCTACGACATCACCACCGGCTGCCCGACACCGTGGGGGCGCTCGACGGAAAGCGGAGGCTCAGCCCTCGCGGAGGACGATCATCTTGAGGCGGGTCATCTCCTCGACGGCGGAGGCCATGCCGCCCATGCCGAGGCCGGAAGCGCGCCGACCGCCGAACGGCATCCAGTCGACGCGGAAGGCGGTGTGGTCGTTCACCATGACGGCGGTGGCGTCGAGGCGGCGGGCGGCCCGCAGCGCGGCGGCGAGGTCCTGGGTGACGACCGCCGCCTGGAACGCCCAGGGGATGTCGTTGGCGCGGTCGATGGCGTCGTCCAGCGACGGTGCCGACACGACCGAGACCACCGGGCCGAAGACCTCCTGGCGCATGACCGCGCTGCCGGCCGGCGGGTCGACGAGGAGGGTCGGCGCGTAGCACTGGTGGTCGAGGGCCCGGCCGCCGGCGGCGAGGCCGGCGCCGGCGGTGACCGCCTCGTCGACCCAGGACCCGACCCGCGTGACCTCGCCGGGCCGGATCAACGGCCCGACCTCGGTGTCGGCCGACAACGGGTCGCCGACCCGGAGGGCCTCGACCCGAGGCGCCAGCCGGGCCACCAGTTCGGCGGCGACCGTGGCGTCGGCGAACACCCGCTGCACGCTGACGCACACCTGGCCGGCGTGGTAGTAGCCGCCCTTCAGGATGAGCTCCACGGCGAGGTCGAGGTCAGCGGCGCTGTCAACCAGCAGCGGTGCGGCGCCGCCGTGCTCCAGCGCGCAGCGCACCCCGGGCGCCAGCTTCGAGCGGAGCGCCCACCCGACCCGGGCCGAGCCGATGAAGGAGAAGAACGCGATGCGATCGCTGGTGACCAGCCCCTCGGCGACGTCGTTGTCGCACACGAGCGGTTGCACCCACCCCTCGGGCAGCCCCGCCTCGGCCAGCACGTCGGCGAAGGCGAGGCACGACAGCGGCGTATCGGTCGACGGCTTGACGATGACAGGACAACCGGCGGCGATGGCAGGGCCCACCTGGTGGACGATCAGGTTCAGCGGATGGTTGAAGGCGCTGACTGCGGCCACCACGCCGATCGGCTCACGGGTGGTGACGGCGAGGCGGCCGACGGATGCGGCGGTGAGCCCCATGGGGACCTCCTCGCCGTGGGTCCGCCCGACCTCCTCGGCGCACAGCTCGACGCCGTTCACCGCCCGCGCCGCCTCCACGGCGGCGTCGGCGAGCGGCTTGCCGCCCTCCGACGCGATCAGCTTCGCCAGCTCGTCGCGCCGGGCGTCGAGCAGTGCCGCCGCCCGCTTCAACACCGCGATCCGCTCGTGGGGCGCGAGCCAGGCGTCCCGGTCGCGAAACAGCGATTCCGCGACCGACAGCGCCCGCTCCACGTCCGGCGCCGACGCGCGGTCGACGGTGCCGACCACCAATCCGGAGTACGGCGACCGGACCTCCACCGGCGACGATGGCCCAGTCATTGATGGGCGCTCATGCCGCCCAGCCGCTTGGTGAGCTTGAGGTTCTCCGAGTAGTCGACGGGCACCACGATCACCGACGGGCGGTCGGTGAACGAGAACGCCTTGCGAAGCGCCGGGCGCAGCTCGCCCGGCTTGTTGACCCGCTTCGCCCACGCCCCGAAGGCGGAGGCCAGCTTGACCAGGTCGGGGTTGCGGAACTCGGTGTGGGAGTGGACGCCGTGGCCCAACTCCTGCTTCCAGCGGATGAGGCCGTACTCGTTGTCCTCCCACACGACCTGCACCACTG
>JBBJOU010000127.1:0-6559 GCA_037724305.1 Acidimicrobiales bacterium | reverse complement strand
GCGCCCCGCTCGGCGGCGGCCCGCTGCCCCGGACGATGGTCGCCGAGGTCGTCGAGGTTCACGCCGAGCGCGATCGCCACGGGCGGACCGTCCGGCCCCGCCTCGGTCTCGGCCACCGGCCCCAACGCGTCGAGCAGCGCGTCCTTGCACCAGTAGCACCGGTCGCCGTCGTTGCGCCGGTAGGCCGCCTTCGCCATCTCCTCGGTGCTCACCTCGAGGTGGCGGATGCCGTGCTCGGCGGCGAAGGCGGCGGCGTCGGCCCGCTCGGCGGCAGCCAACGACGGCGACACCGCGGTGACGGCGAGGACGCGGTCCGTCCCCAGCGCCTGGACGGCGACGACGGCGAGGAAGGCGGAGTCGGCGCCGCCCGAGTAGGCCACCACCAGCCGGCCCTGCGTCCGCAACCGGCCGCGCAGCACGTCGAGCGAGGCCCGTCCCGGGGTCATCGCCCCCCTCCCTGCTCGCCGACGATCGTCACGCTGCCATCCTGGCAGGGCGGCACCACGGGCGGCTGCGGCGCGACGGTCGGCCCGAACCGGGTCGAACCCCCCTATTCGGCGCGTTCCGCCCCCGTGGATGAGAGCTTCACGCCACCGCAACACATAGCGGGGCTAGTGTCCATTGCTTGAACAGCGGTCCAACGGGAGGCAATCCACTGATGAGCACGCGTGTTGTACGGGCGGCGGCGGTCTTCGCCGGTCTGTCCCTCATGGTCGCCGCCTGCGGCGCCGATGAGGAGACGACGGCCAACGAGGAGACGCCTGCCACCGATGGCGGTGGTGGCGGCGACGACACGGCCACCACCGAGGAAGGCCAGACCGAGGAGGACATCGGCGGCAACGGTGAGCTCGAGGGCATGCGGGGCACCACCCCGCTGCCGGAGACCACACCCGAGGTGGAGGCCTTCAACGACCGCCTGCTCGAGATCGACCCCGAGCTCGAGGACTTCAACTACGGCCCCGAGACCTACGACGCCTTCGTGGTGATCGCGCTGGCGGCACAGGTCGCCGGCACCGACGGCATCGCCTACGCCAACGAGATCGTCGGCGTGACCGGCGAGGGTGAGCAGTGCCTCACCTACGCCGAGTGCCTGGCGCTCGTCGAAGCCGGCACCGACATCGACTACGACGGCGTGTCCGGCCCGATCGACTTCGCCGGCAACGGCGACCCCACGGTCGGCTCCTACGGCGTGCTCGAGTTCGGCGCCGACAACCAGATCGACGACGACCTCACCGAGTTCCGCGTGGTCGAGGCGCCGGCCGAGGTGGCCGACGTCCCGCTGCAGACCGCCGAGGGCACCCGAGAGGGTGACGGCGTACTCACCATCGGGACCCTGCTGCCCGAGACGGGGAGCCTGGCCTTCCTCGGCCCACCGGAGATCGCCGGCGCTCAGTTGGCCATCGAGGAGATCAACGCCGCTGGCGGCTTCAATGGCCAGGACGCCGTGCTGGTGGAGTCCGATTCGGGTGACACGTCGACCGACATCGCCACCCAGTCGGTGAGTCGGCTCCTGTCGCAGAACGTCGACGCCATCGTCGGCGCCGCCTCCTCGGGTGTCTCCCTCACCGTGATCGACCAGATCGTGAACGCCGGCGTCGTCATGTACTCGCCGGCCAACACGTCCAAGACGCTGTCGGACTATGCCGACCGTGGCCTGTACTTCCGCAACGCCCCGTCCGACATCCTCCAGGGCCGGGTGCTCGGCGAGGTCGTGGCCGACGACGGCCACACCACCGTGGCCATCCTCGCCCTCGACGACGCCTACGGCACCGGACTGGCGGAGGACTTCACCGCCTCGTTCGAGGCCTCCGGCGGCGAGGTGGTCGAGACGGTCATCTACGACCCGCAGGCGCAGACCTTCGACGCCGAGGTCGGCCAGGTTGCCGGCGCCGATCCCGACGCCATCCTGCTGATCGGTTTCGAGGAGTCGAGCCGGGTGCTGACCACGATGGTGGAGCAGGGCGTCGGTCCGACCGAGATCGCCGTCTACGGCTCCGACGGCAACATGGGCAACGCCCTCGGCACCGACTTCGACGCCGGCGAGTAAGCCCTCACCCGTCGGGGACGACCCGGCGACGTGACCACGACGGGCCCCCGCCGAGAGGCGGGGGCCCGTTGGCGTGGCGGTACCGGCTCCCCCGCCGAGCGGCGATGGTGGCCGGCCCGGCGTTCAGGCGGTCGAGACGGCGGCGACCGGGGGACCAGCGGCCAGTCCGCCGTGGAGGCGGACGATGGCCGCGGTGCGGTTGCGCACGGCGAGCTTGCGGTAGGCGCGCCGCAGGTGGGTCTTCACCGTCTCCGCCCCCAGCATGAGCTCGTCGGCGATCTCGGCGTTCACGAGGCCGTGACCGACGAGGAGCACGACCTCGCTCTCGCGCTCGGACAGCCCGAACGATCGGCCTGGCCAGTCGGTGATGCCGGTACGAGGACCGCCCACCGGCCAGTCGACGACCTCCTGGCCGGCACGGATTCGGGCCAACGACCCCACCAACGCCGCCGCCGGCATCCGTTTCGACACGACCGACCACCCTTCCGGCCGGCGTTCGGCGACGAGGGGCCGCCCGGTGAAGAGCACCACGCGCCGGTCGGGCGCCCGCTGGGGCCACGCGGCGTCCGCGAGGTCCTGCATCATCGACCCGGCGCTGCCGACCACGCCGAACGTGTCGAGCAACAGGACCTCGGCCTGGCTCGGCGGGGTGAGGTGGAGGCCCGGTCCGAGCGTGCGGACGTAGCCCTCGGTCGCGACCGTCACCACGTCGGCGGAACTGGTGACGGCCACCGCCACCGGCGCACGGTTGATCGGCTGCTGGCCGCTCGACCCCGCACCCATCGCCCCCCGGGCAGATGCCCACGACCCACCATTGCGATCCCGTCCGCGCTGCGCTTCGACCACATGTCCTCCTCAGTCGCCTGCGTACCCCGTTCGGGATCGACCAACCGCGCCGGGCACCCGAGCGGCGGCACCGCCCGCGCTCGCTCGCCTTGTAGTCAGCTGCAAGGTAGAGTCGCTTCATGGCCGGGGCAACATTGCGGATCGGTGAGCTGGCGGAGCGTCAGGGCGTCTCGACGGCGACGCTGCGGTACTACGAGCGGCTGGGCCTGCTGGGCCGACCGGACCGCACGCCGTCCGGCTACCGCACCTACGACGACGATCACGAAGCACGGGTCCGCTTCATCGTGCGGGCCAAGGCGCTGGACCTGTCGCTCGACGAGATCGGCGCCCTGCTCGACGTGTGGGACTCGGGCAGCTGCTCGGCCACGCAGCGCCGCCTCCGCCATGTCGTCGCCCACAAGGTGGCGGCGGCACGACGACGGGCCGAGGAGGCCGAGGCCTTCGCCGCGCAGCTCACCCACGTCTACGACCGTCTGGCCCAGCCGGTGACGACGAGGGCCAGCGACGGAGGGTGCAGCTGCATCCCCGACCTGCCCGCCGCACCGGCCGAGGACCTGGAGGCGGAGCTGTCCCGGATCGCAGGGGCCTCGTGTCAGTGCGACGGAGGCTGCGGATGGGACGGCAGCGCGGCCGTCGACTGCGCCTGCTGCGGTCCCGCTGCCGGCGACGCTACCGATCCGACCCGCCGGGCCGACCGCATCGAGGTCACCGCCGCAGGCGGCTGTCGCTGCGCAGGTTGCCTGGCGTAGCGGGCGGCACCCCGAGGCGCCGCCCGACCGACACCAAAGCGATCAGGCGGCGCCGGCGCCGCAGCCGCACGTCCCCGCATCGGCGCCGGCGCCGGTGCCGCAGCCACAGGTGCCGGGGCCATCGGAGGCACCGGCGCCGCACTGGCATCCGGTTGCCGCACCGGCGGCGGCGGGACCGGCGGATGTCGTCGCCCCCTGGTCCGCCGGGCCGCAACAGCCGCAACTGCAGGTCGCCTGGTCGGTCGTGGTCGTCGTGTTCTCGGGCATCAGAACTCCTCGTCACGTGGTCGAGTGGTGTGCGTACGACCGTAGACCTTGAAGCCGACTTCAATGTCAAGCCCGACGTGTCGCCACCCCGCCCGACAGGCCGGTCACACCCCACCCTCTTGACAGACGTACCATACCCCCCTAGGGTATGTGCTCGGAGGTGGTCCTCATGACCCGTACTGCGCAAACCCTTTCCCCACCCGAGCCCGCCGGCCCCGGCTCGTCCCCGGTCGGCTCCCCGCACGGCGACGACAGCCACGCGGGCCACGACAAGCACGCCGGCCACGACCCGGAGATGTTCCGCCGCCGGTTCTGGCTGAGCCTCGCCCTCACGCTGCCGATCATCGCCACCAGCCACATGGTCATGGACTGGTTCGGCTACACCCTCGACTTCGACGGCATGGAGCTGGTCGGCCCGGTCCTCGGATCGATCGTGTTCGTCTACGGCGGCTGGCCCTTCCTGGCCGGCGGCGTCGCCGAGATCCGCGCCCGCCAGCCGGGGATGATGCTGCTCATCTCGATGGCGATCGTGGTCGCCTACACGGCCTCGATGGCCACCAGCCTCGACGCCTTCGACCTCGACTTCTGGTGGGAGCTGGCCCTGCTCGTCACCATCATGCTGCTGGGGCACTGGCAGGAGATGAAGGCCATCGGCCAGGCCCGGGGCGCCCTGGCCGCGCTCGCCGAGCTGCTCCCCGACGAGGCCGAGCGGGTCGGCGACGACGGGGTCATCCAGTCGGTCCCGATCGCCGAGCTCAGTCGCGGCGACGTGGTGCTGGTGCGCTCCGGCGCCCGGGTGCCGGCCGACGGGCGCATCGTCGAGGGCGACGCCGAGCTCGACGAGTCGATGATCACCGGCGAGTCCCGTCCGGTGGCCAAGGGCCCTGGCGACCGGGTGGTCGCCGGTACCGTCTCGACCGACTCGTCGATCCGGATCGAGATCGACGCCACGGGCGACGACACCGCCCTCGCCGGCATCCAGCGCCTCGTCGCCGAGGCCCAGACCAGCCGCAGCCGGGCCCAGGCGCTGGCCGACCGCTTCGCCGCCCTGCTGTTCTTCGTCGCCACCGGCGCCGGGGCGGTGACGTTCCTCTCGTGGTGGCTGATCGCGGGTGACCTGGAGGAGGCCGTCACCCGCACCGTCACCGTCCTGGTGATCGCCTGCCCCCACGCCCTCGGCCTGGCCATCCCCCTGGTGATCGCCCTGTCGACAGCGGTGTCGGCCAAGGCCGGCATCCTGGTCAAGGACCGCCTCGCCCTGGAGCGCATGCGCACCATCGACGCCGTCCTGTTCGACAAGACGGGCACCCTCACCCGCGGCGCGCACATCGTCGCCGGTGTTGCGGGTGCCGGCGGGATGAGCGACGACGAGGTCCTGCGCATCGCCGGTGCCGTCGAGGCCGACAGCGAGCACCCCCTCGCCCGGGCCATCACCGCCGCCGCCGCCCAGAAGGGGACAGTCCCGCAGGCCACCGGGTTCCGGTCGATGACCGGGCGCGGCGTCGAGGCCAGTGTCGACGGCACCCGCTACGCCGTCGGCGGGCCCGCCCTGCTCCGGGAGTCCGGCGCCACCGTCCCCGACGAGCTCCGCCCGGCGGTCGACGGGTGGCAGCAGCGTGGCGCCGCCGTCCTCCACCTGCTGCGCGACGGTGCCGTGGTGGGCGCTCTCGCGCTGGAGGACGAGGTCCGCCCCGAGGCCCGTCAGGCCATCGTCGAGCTGCGGTCGCTCGGCGTGTCGAAGATCGTGATGATCACCGGCGACGCCCAGCAGGTGGCCGATGCCGTCGGGGCCGACGTGGGCGTCGACGAGGTGTTCGCCGAGGTCCTGCCCGAGGACAAGGACAAGGCCGTCTCCGAGCTCCAGGCCCGGGGCCTGCGGGTGGCGATGGTCGGCGACGGCGTCAACGACGCCCCCGCTCTGGCCCGGGCCGAGGTCGGCATCGCCATCGGTGCCGGCACCGACGTCGCCATCGAGTCCGCCGGCGTCGTGCTCGCCTCCAGCGATCCCCGGGGGGTGCCGGGCGTGATCCGCCTGTCCCGGGCCAGCTACCGCAAGATGCTCCAGAACCTGGCCTGGGCCGCCGGCTACAACGTGGTGGCGATCCCCGTCGCCGCCGGTGCGTTCGCCTGGGCCGGCATCAGCATGCCGCCGGCCGTCGCCGCCCTGCTGATGAGCGGCTCCACGGTGGTCGTCGCCGCCAACGCCCAGCTCCTGCGCCGGGTGCGCCTCGTCCCCGACCCCGCCCGGGAGGCCCCGGCCGAGTCGGGCCGGACGTCGTCCGGGACCCCGGTCACGGCGAGCTAGCGCGAGCGGTCGACGGTGGCTCCTCCCGGGGTACGCCCGGGAGGAGCCAGGACGCCGGCTGCTCAGGCCAGCTCGGCGAGCAGGCCTTCCATCTCCTCGATCTCGGCCTCTTGGGTCTCGATGATGGTCTCGGCCAGGGCGATGGCGTCGGGGAACTCGCCGTCGGCGATCTCGGTCTCGGCCATCTCGAGCGCACCCTCGTGGTGGGCGGTCATCATCTCGAGGAACATCACGTCGAACTCGGCACCCGAGAGGCCCTCGAGCTCGGTCATCTCCTCGTCGCTCATCATCCCGGGCATGGAGCTGTCGTCCATGTCCATGTCGCCCATGTCCTCGCCCTCTTCC
>JBBJOU010000126.1:0-6586 GCA_037724305.1 Acidimicrobiales bacterium | reverse complement strand
GCCGCCCGCCGACGGCGAGCCGCCCCCCGGGGACGTGCCCGGGGGCGAGGGCGAGGGCGAGCCGCCCGCCGCCGGCCGGAGCGTCCCCCCCGAGGCCCAGGCCCGTATCAACTCGGTGGCGCGCACCGGGCCCACCGACAACCGGGCGCTGGTCGACGGCGTCGCCGCCCTCGAGGCGCTCGGCGTGCCGCGCGATCAGGCCGCGGCCCAGGTGTACGCCGGCTTCCCCATCGAGGGGTACTCCCGGTGGGTCGACGACTGGTTGTTCCCGCGCTACACGGGCACCATGTTCCGCTACCACCTGGGTCTCGACATGTTCGCCGCTTTCGGCACGCCGGTCCGCGCGCCGGTCGACGGCGTGGCCCAGATCAGTCAGAGCGCCCTCGGCGGGATGTCCGTCCGGGTCGTCGAGGGCGACGGCACCGGCTGGTACCTCGCCCACCTGTCGGGCTACGCCGAAGGTCTGGTCAGCGGCCAGACCGTCACCCGGGGCCAGATCGTCGGCTTCGTCGGCGACTCCGGCAACGCCGCCGGCGGGTCCCCGCACGTCCACCTGGGCTACTACCCGCGCGGTGGGGCGGCGGCGCCGCCCAAGCCGCTCATGGACGCCATGGTCGACGAGGGCACGGCCCGCGTGCCCGAACTGCTCGCCGTCGCCCGCGCCGGGCCGGGTGGCCCCGCCGCGGTGGTGGTCACCGACCTCACCCGCCGCCTCGCCGGTGGCGCCACGGCCGGGCGTGGGCTCGCCCCGGGCGGGCCCGCCCGCACCGACCTGTTGTGGGCCACCGCCGCGAACCCGCCCGGCGGCGCCCTCCAAGTGGCCGGCGCCGGCGCCGAAGCGGCCGCCGAGACCGTCGACTGGAACGCTCGCGCTGCCGCCGAGGGCAGCCGGGCCGAGACGTGGGCGGCGGCCACCGTCCGTGCCGACACCTACCTCTCGCCGCTCACCCCCAGCGCGATGACGCGCTTCATCACCGAGCGGCGGGCGGCGGCCGCGCCCACACCGGGCGCAGCACCACCCCCGCCACCCGGCTGAGCCCGCGTCAATCGCGGAAGTTGGTGAACTGCAGGGGGATGCCGACGTCGGCTTCCTTCAGGTGGCGGATCACCGCTTGGAGGTCGTCGCGCTTCTTGGCGGTGACGCGGACCTGTTCGCCCTGGGTCTGGGACTGGACGCCCTTGACGCCGAGCGCCTTGACCGCCTTGTTGAGCTCTTTGGCCTTCTCCGACGAGATCCCGGCCACGATGGCGCCGGACTGGCGGACGGTGCCCCCGCTGGCCTCCTCCACGCCCTTGTAGTCGAGGGCCTTGAGCGACACCTGGCGGCGCACCAGCTTCTCCTCGAGCACTTGGCGGAGGGCGCCGAGGCGGTCCTCGGAGGCCGACGCCATCCTGATCTCGCCGTCGCCCAGCTCGATGGTGGAGCCGGTGCCCTTGAAGTCGTAGCGGGTGGCCAGCTCCCGTGCCGCCTGGTCGACCGCGTTGCGGACCTCTTGGAGGTCCACCTCGGACACGACGTCGAAGCTGGGCATGGTGACTCCCTCATGCGCTCGGCGGTGGAGGTCCTCGCCGGCGCGACTGCGCCGCGACGGCGGGACCCGAGACTATGCTCGTCGGTCCCTGGGTCGGTGCCCGAGTGGCCAAAGGGACCTGGCTGTAAACCAGATGGCTTCGCCTACGTAGGTTCAAATCCTGCCCGGCCCACGTTGCGCCCCCGTCGTTCCGGCGGGGGCGCTCACGCGTGCGTTCATCGGCGGCGGTACTCGTAGAAGCCGCGACCGGTCTTGCGTCCCAGCAAGCCGGCATCGACCATGCGCGAGAGCAAGGGCGGCGGGGCGTAGAGCTGCTCCTTGAACTCCTCGTAGAGCGACGCGGCCACCGCCATGGTGGTGTCGAGGCCGATGAGGTCGGCGAGCGCCAGCGGGCCCATGGGGTGGGCGCAACCTTCGACCATGCCGGCGTCGATGTGCTCGGCGGTGGCGAAGCCCGACTCCAGCATGCGCACCGCCGAGAGCAGGTAGGGGATGAGCAGGGCGTTGACCACGAAGCCGGCGCGGTCCTGGCTGTGGATGACGCGCTTCGCCAGGCGGCTGACGGCGAAGGTCTCGGCGGTGGCCCGGGTGGCGTCGTCGGTGAGCAGCGACGGCACGATCTCGACCAGGCGCAGCACCGGTACCGGGTTGAAGAAGTGCACGCCGATCACCGCCTCCGGGCGGTTGGTGGCCATGGCCAGCTTCATGATCGGGATCGACGAGGTGTTCGAGGCGAGCACCGCCGAGCGGTCGGCCACCACGTCGTCGAGCAGGCGGAAGACCCGCACCTTCTCGGCCTCGTCCTCGACCACCGCCTCGACGACCAGTTGGCGGTCGGCCAGCTCACCGGCGTCGGTGGTGAGGCGCAGCACCCGCCGGGCCGCGGCGGCGTCGCCCTCGTCGAGTTTGCCGGCGGTGACCGCCCGCGCCAGCGACGCCTCGATGCGGGCGAGGCCGGCCTCGGCGGCGGCGGCGTCGCGCTCGACCACGACCACGTCGCAGCCGGCCCGAGCGCTGACCTCGGCGATGCCGGCGCCCATCAGTCCACACCCCACCACCCCGACGCGCTCGACACTCGACGTTGCCCCGGTGTCGGCCATGGGCCGAGGCTACGGGCCGGGCGTCGGCGTCCGAGGCCACCGTGACGCTCGGGCGGCTCAGGGGGCAGGTTCGGTCGCCGGCACGGGGTCGGCCGGCTCGCCGGGCCCCTCCTCGGTGGCGTCGTCGGCGCGAGTGACGGACACGACGGCGACGACGACAGCGGTGAGGGGTACGGCGAGGAACGCGCCGAGGATGCCGGCCACCACCGCGCCGGTGGTCACCGCCACCAGGATCACCAGGGGATGCAGCTTCAGCGCCCGGCCCATGACGAGCGGGGCCACCACGTCGCCCTCGATCTGTTGGACGAGCACCGTGACGCCGACCACCAGCAGCGCGTCGGTGGGCCCACCGGTGACGAGGGCGACGAGGGTCGCCACCGCGCCGGCGACCGTGGCACCGATGAGAGGGATGAAGGCGCCGGCGAAGGTGAGCACGGCGAGGGGCAGTACCAGCGGCACGCCGATGAGGGCGAGACCGATGCCGATGACCACCGCATCGACCAACCCCACGACGGCGGTGCCCCGCACGTAGCCGCTGATGGTGCGCCAGGCCGCAGCCCCGGCCCGTCTCGCGACGCCGCGCTTGTCGGGTCGGACGTGGCCGATGGCCCAGGCGGTGATCTTGTCGCTGTCCTTGACGAAGAAGAAGGCCATGACCACGGCCAGCAGGACCCCGGCCAGCAGCTCGCCGACGAGGGTCACACCGGAGACGACCTCGTCGGAGACCCCCTCGGCCACGGCGCCGTCCACCGCTTCCTCGACCGATTGGCGGAGGTCGATGTCGGCGAAACCAGCGTCGGCCAGCCGTCGCTCGATGTCCTCGATGCCCTCGTCGACCCGGTCGCCGACGTCGGCGAACTGGTCGGCGAGCACGGGCACGAGGAGGGTGACACCACCGATCACACCGAGCAGGCCAGGGCCGAGGACGGCCCACGTGGCGAGGGCCGGGCGCCATCCCCGTCGGCGCAGGGCGGCCGCCGGGGGGGCGACCACGGTGGCGACGAGGAGGGCGACGAAGGCGGGGACGGTGACGATGTGCAGCTCGAGGAAGAGGAACCCGACCAGCAGCAGGCCGGCGGCCACCACCAGCGACCGTGCCACCAGGTTCGACCCGGTGCGCAGCCACGCCGGTACCGTGACCGGTGTCATGTCCGGTCGTTCGGTCGGCCGGCGTCGACGCCGGCGACGTCGTCACCGTGGTCTGCAGGTCGCTCGGGGCGATGCACCCGCACCTCGCTGATGGCCCGCCCGGTGGTGGCGAGCACCTCGATGCGGTAGCCATCGACCAACGCGGTGTCGCCCACCTCGCCGAGGCGCCCGAGGCGGTCGAGGACGAGGCCGGCGATGGTGGCGTAGGGCCCGTCGGGCAACTGGAGCCCGACATCGGTGAGGTCGTGGATGGGGAAGCGGCCGGGGAGCAGCAGCGCCCCGTCGGCCTCGGTGCGCACGCTCAGGACATCGCGATCGGTCTCGTCGTAGATCTCGCCGACCAGCTCCTCGATGAGGTCCTCGAGGGTGATGATCCCTTCGGCGCCGCCGTGCTCGTTGACCACGACCGCCAGCTGGGACCGCTCGAGCTGCATGCGGCGCAGGGACTCCAGCACGCCGGCGGGCTCGGGCAGGACGAGCGGCGGCGTGGCGACATCGCCGGTCGGGCGCGCACCGCCACCGAGGAGGTCACGGAGGTGGACCACCCCGGTGGTGGCGTCGAGGTTGGCGCCGGGAGCAACGGGGGCCCGGGAGTGGGCGCTGGCGGCCAGGCGGTCGAGGGAGGTCGCGCACGGGTCGTCGGCGTCGAGCACGAACACCTCGCCGCGAGGGCGGAGCACCTCGTGCAACGTTCGCGATGCGATCTCGAAGGCGCCGTCGATGATGGTGCGCTGGGCCGGCGAGAACGAGCTCTGGGAGGCGACCATGTCCCGCAGCTCCTCCTGGGTCACGTCCTCGGCCTGGAGATGGGGGTCGCCGCCGAGCGCCCGCACCACGAGGTCGGTCGAACGCGACAGCAGCCACACGGCGGGGCGCGTCACCTTTGACAGGAACGACAACGGGCGCGCCGCCAGCAGTCCCCAGCGCTCGGCGCGCTGCATGGCGATGCGCTTGGGCACGAGCTCGCCGAGGACGAGGGTGACGTAGGAGAGGATGATCGTGACCACCACGATCGACGCCCCCCTGGCGGCGCCGCCGAGGAACCCCAGGGGTGCTTCGAGGGGTTCGGCGAGCGACACCGCGGCCGAGGCGGAGGCCAGGAAGCCGGCGACGGTGATGCCGATCTGAATGGTGGCGAGGAACCGATTGGGTTCTCGGGCGAGGCGGGCCAGGACGGCGCCCGTCCCGCCCCGGGCCTCGAGGCGCTGGAGCTGGCCGTCGCGCAGCGACACGAGGGCGAGCTCGGTGCCGGCAAAGGCGGCGTTGAACAACACGAGGATGAACACCAGCCCGATCTGGGGCAGGACGTCGCTCACAAGAGATTTCCGATCGACCGGGGTCGCCGATGGTAGGCACCGGCGGTGCGCCGAGGCGGGACCGGGATGGGCGGTGGCACGCGTGCGTCCAATGGTGTTACGGTTCCGTGACGACAAGCCGGATGGGGCGGGTTGAGTGAGCGCGACCGAGCGCGGTGCTGCGAACGCAGCGACGAACTCGTTCGGGAGCGACCAGTGCCGTCCCGGAGAACCCTTTCCCCAGGAGATCTGTTTCAACCGTGCCGCCCTTCGCCAAGACGATCCGCACCGTGGTGGCCGTCATCGTCGTGCTCGGCGCCGGGGTCGCCATCCGGCCGCTCGACGTCGACGCCGCCCCCGCGGCCCCCGACGACCCGCGCGAGGAGCGTGAGCGTGTCCGCCAGGATCGGGCGCAGGTCGCCGCCGATCTCGACGTGCTGCAGGCCACCAACGTCGAGGTCGAGCGGGCCCTCATCGACGTCACCGCCAACGTCACCGGCCAGCAAGCGGCCGTCGCCGACGCCACCCGGGCGGCCGAGCAGGCCGAGGTGGCGGCCCAACAGGCCCGTGAGGTGGAGGCCGCCACCCTCGCCGAGATGCAGTTGCGCCAGGGTGAGCTGCGCGACCTGGCCGTCCAGGCCTACGTGAGCTCGGGCACCGACGACCCGTCGTTGACCGCGCTCGAGTCCGACGACATCGGGACCGCCGTGCAACGCCAGGCCCTCGTCGGCTTCCGGGCCGGCGAGTACTCCGACGTGGTCGACGCCCTCGACGCCCTCAGCGAGGACCTCACCGTCGCCCGCGACCAGGCCGAGCGGTCCTCGGCCGAGGCGGCGGGGTTCCGATCTGAGGTCGAGACCCGCCTGGACGAGCTCGAGGTCGCCCGCGACCAGCAGGCGGCGGTGGCCGTGGAGGTCGACACCCGCATCGAGGCGGCGCTGGCCGAATCCGCAGTGCTGGCCGACCTGGACGCCTCCCTCGCCCGCCAGATCGCCGAGGAGCAGGCTCGCCTGGCCGCGGCGGCCGCGGCGGCGGCGGCTTCGGCGGCGTCGGCGGCGGCAGAGGCAGCCCGCACCCGCCCGAGCAGCAGCGGTGGTGGCAGCAGCGGTGGCAGCACCAGCAGCGGGGGCGGTGGTGGCAGCACCGCCCGCACGACCAGTCCCCCCCGGCCGGTTGGCAACGTGACCCTGCAAACCGTCCGAGGCATCTCCGTCGCCTCCTCCATCGCCGACCAGCTCGACCGCATGATGGGTGCCGCCGAGGCCGCCGGTCTCGTGCTGGGCGGCGGCGGCTACCGCTCCTCGGACGCCCAGATCCGCCTCCGTCAGCAGAACTGCCCCGACGTGTACGACTCCTCCCCGTCGTCGTGCAGCCCGCCGACGGCCCGTCCCGGCGCCTCCAACCACGAGCGGGGCCTGGCCGTCGACTTCACCTGCGACGGCGGCGGCACCATCCGGAGCCGCTCCAGCCCCTGCTTCGTGTGGCTCGACGCCAACGCCGCCTCCTACGG
>JBBJOU010000125.1:0-6587 GCA_037724305.1 Acidimicrobiales bacterium | reverse complement strand
GAGGCAACGCCGGTGCGCCGTCGGGGGCGCCCGCGGAGCCAGTCGCACCGGGCCGAGGCCGACCCGCGCGAGGGGATCGTGGCGGCCGCCGGGGAGCTGTTCGCCGCCCATGGCATCGACGCCGTCACCATGGCCCAGATCGCCGAGCGGGCCGGGCTGCAACAGTCGTCGATCTACTACTGGTTCCGGTCGAAGGCCGACATCCTCGGCTCCATCCTCGAGCGGGTGAACCGCATCCCCCTCGCCATCGTCGAGCGCGAGCGGGCTGCCGCCGGTCCGGTCGCCGGCCGGCTCTACCGCCTCGTGCGTGAGGACGTCCTCGCGCTGTGCGGCTTCCCGTTCGACATCAACGAGATCCATCGCCTCGCCCTGCGCTCGCCGGCGGCGTTCACCGCCTACCGGGAAGAGCGCGACCGCCTCGACGACGAGGTCGAGGCCCTGGTGCGAGAGGGCCAGGCCAGCGGCGAGCTGCGCACGGTCGATGCCCGCCTGGCGGCCCGGACACTCCTCGCCGGCGACGAGGCCACCCAGAACTGGTTCCGGTCGTCGCCACCGGCCGGGTATTCGGCGGATCAGGTCGCCGACCACGTCGCCGAGGTCGCGCTGCGCTCCCTGCTCGCCGATCCGGCGGCATTCGCCACCGTGCGCGCCGACGCCCTCGCCGCCAGCCGTTGAGCTGGGGCCGGTGACGGCGAGGGAATCCTGAACCTTCGCGGGGGTTCCCCCGCTCCGCTACAGCTCGCCGCTGGCCCGCCACCGGTCGCGCTCCGCGTTGAAGGCGGCTCGCTGGCCGGTCCGGAAGGCGGCGATGTCGTCGGCCTGGTCGTCGAGGAGGGCCAGGTGGTTGCCGAGGTGGAACGTGGTGGGCTCGATCCGTAGGGTCAGCGCGCCGGCCTTGGCCTGGGCCCGCAGGTCGAGCAGCTCGTCGGCCTCGACGGGGTGGAAGCGGATCTGGTCGAAGTTGCGGAGCAGCCAGGGGACGTCGGGTTCGTCGCCGGGGGTGGGCACGTCGAGGTACCAGACGGGCACGGTGCGGCCCACGAACTGGTAGCCGCCCGGGCCCTCCATGCCGTAGACGCAGAGGTAGGCGCCGCCGATGCCGACCGCGTTCTCCGGGGTCCAGGTGCGGGCCGGGTTGTACTTGGTGGTGACCAGGCGGTGGCGGGGGTCGAGCGGCGTCGCCACCGGTGCGCCGAGGTACACGTCTCCCAGGCCCAGCACCAGGTAGCTGGCGTCGAACACGGTGCGGTGCACGTCGTCGACGCTGGGCAGGCCGTTGACCCGGCGGATGAACTCGAGGTTCGACGGGCACCACGGCGCGTCGTCGCGGACCACCTCCATGTAGCGCCGGATGGCCTCCAGTGTGGCGGGGTCCTCCCACGACAGCGGCAGGTGCACCGTGCGGGCCGGGATGGCCAGCTCCGCGGTGGGGGGGAGCTCGTCGTCGCCTTTGGCCAGCAACTCGACGACCTCGGTCGGGCTGACCAGATCGGGATCGATGTGCACGAGCAGGCTGCGCACGCCGGGCGTGACGTCGACGACGGCGTCGGGCCCGTGCTCGGCGAGCCAGCCGTCGAGGGCGTGCACCCGCGCCCGGACGGCGAGGTCGAGGGCCATGGGGCCGTACTCGAGCAGGACGAAGGCGTCACCGGAGCGCCGGATGGTGACGCTCGGCCGGTCGCCGCCGTCGCCGGGCTCGCGCACCAGCACGCCGGCCTGGGGGTCGCGCCGGCTGGTGAGCGCCGGGGCCATGCCCGGCGCCCGCAGGGTGCTGACGGTCGTGGCTCGCCGGCGGACCAGGTCACCGGCGCGCTCGACCGTGAGGGGGACGAAGCGCACGGCGTCGCCGGGGGCGAGCTGGCCGAGCTTCCAGCGCTCGGCGGACACCACGGTGGCGGGACAGGTGAAGCCGCCGAGGCTGGGACCGTCGGGGCCGAGGAGGACCGGCGTGTCGCCGGTGAAGTCGACGGTGGCGAAGGCGTAGCCGGTGTCGTGGATGTTCGACGGGTGCAGGCCCGCCTCGCCGCCGTCGGGGCGCGCCCACGTGGGTCGGGGCCCGTCGAGGCGGACGCCGGTGCGGGCGCAGTGCACCTGCACCCGCCACTCCGCGGCGAAGAAGGCGTCGACGTCGGCGGGCGTGAAGAACTCGGGAGCGGCGTGGGGTCCCTCCAGCGTGCCGATTCGCCACGTCCGGCCAATCTCCGGCCACGCACGGTGGGGCACGCCCGACGGCACGGTGGCGGCGACGAGCGACCCGACCGCCAGCACGTCGCCGGCGACGAGCGTGCGCCCCTCGTGCCCGCCGAAGCGGCCGAGGGTGAAGGTGGACCGGCTGCCGAGGACGGGGGCGACGTCGATCCCGCCCCGCACGGCCACGTAGGCCCGCAGGCCGGGGCCGGTCAGGCGGCCGAGGCGCAGCACCTGGCCGGCGTCGACCTCGAAGGGCTGCCAGAACGGGACGGCGCGCCCGCCGAGCTCGGCGGTCATGGCGGCGCCGCCCAGGCACACGACCGAAGGGCGGTCGAAGCGCAACGTCGGCCCGGTGGCCGTGCACTCGAGCCCCGCCGCCTCGGGTCGGTTGCCGACGGCGCGGTTGGCCAGCCGGAACGAGAGGTCGTCCATGGCCCCGCTGGGGGGGACGCCCACCATCCAGTAGCCGAGGCGACCGGGGACGTCCTGCACGGTGGTGAACGACCCGGGGGCGAGGACCTCGACGACGCCTACCGGGCCAGCCATGCCCGCCATCCTCCGTGGGCGGTGATGTCCGGCGCGCCGGCGGCGGCATGGGGTTCGCACAGGAAGCCGTTGACGGCGCGGCCGTCGGTGAGCTCGACGGTGCCGATCGTCAGCGGGGCCGGCACCCCGTCGACCAGCGTCCCGAACCTGGCGGCGTCCAGTGCCCACACCTCGACCTCCAGGGCGGCGCCGGGCTCGCCGTCGGCGACCCGGACCAGGCCGGGCTTGGGCGGCGTGGTGGCCAGGCACACCATGCGGTAGGCGGGAGCGGTGGCGGTGCGGGCCACCAGCCGGGCGCCCCGCGCCTGCAACTGGTGGTGGAGCGGTTGGCCTTCGAGATGGGCGCCGCACACCGCCAGGTGGACCTCGGCGGCGGGGGGTGGGGCGAGCGCCGGTGGGGCGTGGCCGGCGACGAGGGCCGCGGCCCTCCACACCTCCCGATCGGTCCAGGCGGGGCCGAGGACCGACACGCCGAAGGGCAGGCCGTGGACAGTGGTACCGGCGGGCACGGCGGCCGCGCACCAGTCGAGGAGGTTGGTCGCGTTGGTGAAGCGCCCGAGGGCGGCGTTGACACCGACCGGGTCGGCCGCCACCTCGGCGATGGTCGGGTGCGACGGTGCGGTGGGGACCACGACGGCGTCGACCACGGTCCACAGCGACTCGCTGCGGCGGGCGAGCACGGCCAGGCGGTGGCGGTCGGCGGCCAGGGCACTGGCGGTCAGGGTGCCGGCGGCGACGATGATCGCGCCCACCACGGGGTCGACGTCGTCGGGGTGGGCCTCGACGAAGGCCCCCACCGCGGCGTGGCGCTCGGCCACGAAGGCGCCGCCGTAGAGCAGGTCGCCGGCCTCGAGGTAGGCGGCCAGGTCGACCTCGACCACCTCGATCGCCACCCTGGCGAGGGCCGCGTCGAAGGCGTCGACCACCGCCGGCGTGCACCACCGTTCGAGTACGGCTGGCGACGGTCGCCCGAGGCGGCGAACGGCACCCCTGTCCGGCCCCGCTGGGCGGGGGCGTGACCAGGGGTCGTCGGGGTCGGGGCCGGCGGCGGCCTCGACCACGCGGGCGGCGGTGGCGACGTCGGCGGCGAACACCGACACGCAGTCGAGCGAGCGACACGCGGGGACCACGCCGGTGGTCGGCAACCATCCCCGCGTGGGCTTCAGCCCGACGATCCCGCAGAAGGCGGCGGGGACCCGGCCGGAGCCGGCGGTGTCGGTGCCGAGGGCGACGTCGGCCTCGCCGCGGGCGACGGCGGCGGCCGACCCGCTGGAGGAGCCCCCCGCCACCCGGCCCGGGGCGATCGGGCTCTCGACCGCGCCGTACGGGCTGCGGGTCCCCACCAGCCCGGTGGCGAACTGGTCGAGGTTGGTCTTGCCCGCCACCACCGCTCCCGCGACGCGGAGCCGCTGCACCACGGTGGCGTCGACAGCCGGCTCGTAGGCGAAGGCCGGGCAGCCAGCCGTGGTCGGGAAGCCGGCCACGTCGATGTTGTCCTTCACCGCCAGGCGCAGGCCGGCGAGGGGCAACGCAGCGTCGGTCCCTGCCACCTCCACCGCCACCGAGGCGGGGTCGCAGCGGCTGATCCAGACGCTCACGTGTTTCTCGGGGGCGGCGCGCCCCCGGACCCCATCGCCGTGCGGCTCGCTGGCGCTCGCGCGCCCGGAGTGCCCTCGCTGCGCTCGGTCACACGCACGACCATGCGCACCGGGGTCGGGTCGAAACCGTTGCAGGGGTTGTTCACCTGGGGGCAGTTCGACACCACCACCAGCACGTCGCGCTCGGCCCGGAGGTCGACCCACAGGCCCGGGGCGGAGATGCCGTCGACGATGCCGAGGCTGCCGTCGGGGTCGACGGGGACGTTCATGAACCAGTTGATGTTCGACTGCAGGTCGCGCGTGCCCAGCCCGTGCCGGCCCAGCTCGTGCACGAAGTTCTCGACACAGGCGTGCTGGGCGAAGGTGTGGAACCCGTAGCGCAGGGTGTTCGACTCCTTCGAGCACGCCCCGCCGATCGTGTCGTGGCGGGCGCAGGAGCTCCCGGTGATGGTCATCATCGGGTTGCCCTCGGTCGAGAGCAGCACCGTGCCCTCCACCAGGAAGATGTTGCCCTGGGCGACCATCGTGTCCGGCGCGCTGTAGCGCTCGGTCGGGTCGTGGGCGTCGTGGATGATGCAGTCGACGGCCTGGTTCCCGCCCACGTCGACGATGCGCAGTGTCTCGCCCGCCGCCACCACCCGCGACCACGGCGCGCGGGCCCGCACCACCTCGTCGTGCACCACACCCGGGGGGCCCTCGCTGCGCTCGGTCACCGTACCGCCTCCATCTCGGTGTTGAGGTAGGCCCGCTCGGCTTCGGGCGTCGCCGTGCGGAGGGGGTCGTCGGGCGCCGCCGGCTCACCCCGCCAGGCGGTGACCCGCAGCGGGCCCGTCGTGTAGGTCGGGCCGGGGTCCAGGGGGTGGGCCACGTTGACGATCGACACGAGGGCGGCGAGCTCGAGGCGGAGCACGACCGCCGCTCCCGGGCGGGGCGTGGGGTCGAGGCGGAGGGCGCCGTCGGGGTCGACGGTCACGCCGGTGAAGAAGTTGACGTTGGGGGCGATGTCGCGGCGGGCGAGGCCGTGCTTGGCAAGGGCGACGCCGAAGTGGTCCCGCCCGTTCGGCGTCGGTCCGTCCGGAGCACCGTCGCCGTAGCGCCGCGCGTTGGAGGCGCGGTTGCTGGTGGCGCAGAACGTGTCGTGGTGGCCGCCGGTGTCGGTCACGATGGCGGCCAGCACCCGCCCCATGCCCGACAACAGCAGCTGGCCCTCGCCGAGATAGGCCTGCCACTGCACCTTCACGGTGTCGGCCACGTTGAGTCGCTCCGAGGGCCGGTCGCTCCGATGGAGCAACACGCCGGCGCAGGCCCGGCCGTCGAGGTCGGTGAGGCGCAGGTGCGCCCCCCGGGGCAACGCCGCCACCGTGTAGCCGCCGCCGGCCACCACCTCGTCCCACAGGAGGTCGCCGGGGTCGACGCCGTCCGGCGGGTCGGCGGTGGCGCCCGGGGGGACGGTCGGCATGGCGCCGACCACGGTGCCGGCCAGCGACCGGGCATGGGCGCGAGCACCGCGTGTCGTCGAGGTCGAGGCGTCGGTCATTTCAACGCAGTATCGAAACTCCGAGGGGCCCCCGTCAATGCCGGAAACGAGGTGTTCACAGGACGGGGGCTCGTAGGGTTTGGGCGTGACGCAGCGACCCTCCGGCCACGACGTCCCCACCGGTGACGAAGGGGGTACGGCGACCGGGCCCGCCGGGGCGCCGCCGCCGGAGCCGAGCCACGCCGAGCGGTGCCGCACGTTGGTGGCGGCCCAGACCCGGGGTGCCCTGTCCACCGTTGCCGTCGAGCCGGCGGGCTACCCCTACGGGTCGGTGGCCAGCTACGCCCTCGACGACGACGGCAGCCCGCTGTTCTTCGTCAGCTTCATGGCCGAGCACACCCAGAACGCCATGGCGGACCCCCGGGCCAGCCTGCTGGTGGCCGAGCCGGTGCCCGACGGCGCCGACCCCCTCGCCAGCGGGCGGGCCACGCTGCTCGGTGACCTGACGGCGGTGCCCGACGACGACCGCCCCCGCGTGCGCGACCGCTACCTGGCCGCCAACCCCACCGCCGCCTACTACATCGACTTCGGCGACTTCACGTTCTACCGCCTGGCGGTACGCAGCATCCGCTACGTCGGCGGCTACGGGCGCATGAGCTGGGTGGGTGCCGACCGCTATGGCGCCGCCGAGGCCGATCCGCTCCTCGACGCCGCGGCGGGGATCATCGGCCACATGAACGCCGACCACGCCGAGGCGCAGGTGCTGTTCTGCCGCC
>JBBJOU010000124.1:0-6590 GCA_037724305.1 Acidimicrobiales bacterium | reverse complement strand
GTCACGAGACCGAAGCTGATGCTGCCGCTCCAGATGGGCCTGGGCATGGCGCAGTCTTACCCCACCGGAACCGTCGTGAACAGACTCCCCGGTCAGGGCACGACGTCGGGGTGCCCGACGGCCACGAGGTCCAGCCCGTCGATGCCCTCGAAGTCACGGGGGTTGCAGGTGTAGAGCGCCAGGCCGTTGGCCATGGCGGTGGCGGCGATCAAGGCGTCGAAGGACCTCGCCATGACCTTGCGCCCGGAACCGCGAAGCGAAGCCGCCACTGCGCCGAACGCCCGAGCCGCGGCGGCGTCGAACGGCAGCGCCTCGTACGAAGCCTCCGCGTGCTGGAGTCGCGCCTGGCGATTCGCCCGTTCGGTGGCATCGGCGGCTACCAGGGGGCCGATCGACAACTCGGCAAGCGTGACCGTCGTGATGAACGCCTCATCCGGGAGGTCAGCCGCATCGAGGCGAGAGATGAGCACGACGGTGTTGGTGTCCAGCACCCCGGTGACCGCCGCCGTCACCAGCGCAGCCGATCGAAAGACTGGTCAACGATGGCGTCGATGTCGTCGCGCAGACGCTGGGGGTCGACCGGAGGGAGGTGCCGGGCCGACGCAAGTACCTCGGCCATCGACTTCTTGGCCTTCGGCAGCGGTCGGAGCTCGGCCACGGGCACGCCGTTGCGGGTGATGACGATGGTCTCACCGCGGGCGGCACGGTCGACCACCTCGCCGCCGTGGTTGCGCAGCTCGCGGATGGTGGCTTCGGCCATGCCCGAGACGGTATCACCGGTGAGACCTCAGCATCACCGCTCCCGGGGCGTGGCCCGGGACACGGCGACGAGCACCGGGCGGGTGGCGGCGACGACCGCCAGGCCGGCGATCACCGCCGTCACCACGACGAGGGCCATGGGGGCAACGGCCGGCGGGCGGACCCGTGAGGCGTCCACCTCGAGAGCGATCATGAGGCTGGCGCCGGCCAGCGCACCGGTGGCGAGCGCGCCGGCGGTGGCGAGTACCAGCGGGACGACGGTCTGCCATCGCCTCGCCCGTTGCAGGACCCGCAGCGGCGTCCCGACGAGCCGCAGCCGGCCGAGGGTCGTGCGCTGGTCGAGGATCGCCGAGATGCCGCTGATCGCCGCCGCCGTCACCGCCATGCCCAGCGCCGCCAGGGCCAGCGCCAGCGCCCCCCGCTCGACGTCGGTGTCGAGCGTGCCGAGGCCGTCGACCAACCCTGCGTACTGGTCGAGGACCGCGCCCGGTGCCGCCCGCCCCAGGGCCGTGCGGACCCGCTCGACCGAGTCGAGCGACGAGGCGACGACGACGCCGGTGACCTCGCCGGCGCCGCCCGGTTCACCGGCCACCGGGCCGAGATCGACCATCGCGGCGGGGTCGACGCCGAGCACGGCCGCCCGCAGCGCCGCCTCGTCCCCGGACGCCCGGTCGACGGCGATGCTGCGGCGGTCGAGCTCGGGGAGCTCGTTGGCCCGCACCGAGGGCAGCACCCCGAACACGAACCCGGCGAGCAACCCGGCGAGCACCATCCCGCTGACCGTCCGATAGGCGCCCCGGGGGTCGTCGACGATCCGGCGTCCCGCCAGCAGCGCCGCCGGCCGGCGGGCGAGGCGGCTCAGCAACGTGCCCAGCACCCAGGTCAGCCACGGCCCCACGACGGCCACGGTGGCCACGACGCCGCCGAGGGCGACGAGGAGGGGGATCGCCGTCTCGTTGTCCCCGCCGGCCACCGCCACCAGAGCGAGCCACGCCAGCGGTAGGAAGACCAGGCGCAGCGCACGCGGCCGGCGAGGCGGCGCGCCGCAAGTCACCCCGAGGGGGCTCACCACCACTCGCCGGATGGCCACCACCGCGCTCAGCACCGCGGCCACGGGGATCACCAGGGCGGCGAGGAGCAGGGGCCCGGGGCCCAGGATGAGGTCGTAGGCGTCGAAGCGGCCACCGGCAAGCGGGACGGTCGCCGCCAGCGGCAGGGCCGCCAGGTAGCCGATGATGCCGATCAGCGTGCCGGTCGCCGCCGCCAGCAGCGACTCGAGCGCCGTGAGGCCCGCGACCGCGCCCGGCGTGGCACCGGCGAGGCGCAGGACACCGAGGCGCTGCTCGCGGTGGTCGGCGGTCAGGCGGGCGGCGGCACCGACGAGCAGGAGCGTCGGGATCACCAGCAGGACCGCAGCGATCTGGGCCAGGAACCGGTACAGCGCCAGCTCCTCGTCGGTGCCCGAGCGGGCGAAGTCGTCGACGGGTACGGCCACGCCGGGCGCGAGGGTGGGGTCGGGGGCGTCGGGATGGACGCTGGCGGTGCGGTCGACGGTGATGGGGTCGAGCGTTCCCGCGGGCCGCATGACCACGGCGACGAGCTCGTCGGCGTGAGCGAGCCCGATGGCGCCGAGGTCAGGGCCGCGGGCCCCGGGGAACCGATCGCCGAGCTCGTCGGCGGGGTGGGTGTCGACGAGGTCGGCGAGCGCCGGAGACAGGAGCACCGTGCCGGCGGACGGGAAGGCGCGCAGCCCCGGGGGGGCCAGGCTCGACACCCCCGCCACGGCCTCCAGCTCGACCACGGTGATGGGCTGGCCCTCGAAGGTGTCGAGCGTGCGGCGCTGGATGGCGGTGGCGTCGGCGATGTCGACGGCCGACGGTTGGCGCCAGGCGATGCGGTCGGCGCGGGCGTCGAAGGCGGGCGCCACCGAGGCGGCCAGCAGGGCGAGGGCGGTGGAGGTGGCGACACCGACCACGGTGAGGGCCAGGGCGGCCCCGCCGCGAGCACCGCCGCGGCGTACGAGCAGGGCGGCGAGGCGCAGCACGACCGTCATGGCGCGCCCTCGACCGCGACGATGCCGTCGCGCAGGCGGACGGTGCGGTCACACTGCGCGGCGACCTCAGGGTCGTGGGTGACGACCAGCACGCTGCTCCTCGCGGTTTGCGCCGCCTGGAGCAGCAGCACCATGACCGCCCGGCCCGTCGCCCGATCGAGGGTGGCGGTCGGCTCGTCGGCGAAGACCACCGATGGCCGGGTGACGAGGGCGCGGGCGATGCTCACCCGCTGGCCCTCGCCGCCGGAGAGCTCGCCCGGCCGCCGCCCCTCCAGACCGCTGATCCCGAGCGGCGCGAACCAGCGCCGGGCCTCGTCGACGGCCCGACGCCGGGGATGGCCCACGAGCAGGAGGGGGAGGGCCACGTTCTCCTCGGCGGGGAGCTCGGGGAGCAGGAAGCCCGACTGGAAGACGAAGCCGAACCGGCGGCGCCGGAGCGCGGTCCGCTCCCGCTCGGGCAGGACGTCGACGCGGTGGCCGTCGAGGTGCACCTCGCCGTGGTCCGGCGTTTCGATGCCAGCGAGGCAGTGCAGGAGCGTCGACTTGCCCGAGCCGCTCGGGCCCATGACGGCCACGGACTCGCCCTCGTCAAGCGCGAGGTCGACGCCGGCGAGGGCCACCGCCGCCCCGAAGCGCCGGTGGAGGCCCCGACCGGCGAGCACCGGGCCGCGCTGCTCGGGGCGGGCGGTCGCCGGGCCGTGCGGGGCGGGCGCGTGGGTGAGCGGTGCCGAGCTCACCGGCCGGCCGCCGGGCGGTCGCCGGCGAGGACGGCGACGAGGCCGAACATGAGGACGAGGACGCCGAGGACGCCGAGGGTGGACCCGGCCGCGGCGAGGAGGGTGGTGACGGTCATGGGTGCCACCATCCGCCGCGTCGCACCCCGGGGCATCGGCCGCTCGGCCGGTCCGGCTCCCCCGTTCGGCCACTCGGCGACGACCGAACGGCGGAGGCGGGTGCTCGCCGCCCGGCCGTAGGGTCGCGGGTCGTGGGATCCCTCCTGGCCGCCCCCGGCGCCGCGCCCGACCGCGACCGGTGGCGCCGGTTGGCCTCGTTCGGTCCGAGCGTCATCGACGCCGGCATGGTCGGGGCCGTCGGCGCCGCCGGCGTGTTCGACCTCTTGGTCTCGGACGGGACCGGGAGCCGGGTGCCGCAGCTCACGAGCGTGACGATCACGGGCCTGGCGATCGGCCTCGTCGTCGTCCGCCGCTGGGCGCCGATCACCGCGCTCACGGGCGCAGTCCTGCTCTGCGCCACCATCGCCGCCACCCGGTGGCTGCCGGCGACGACGCTCCTGGGCGTCGACCCCGACCCGCTCTTCCGCGACGAGATCGTCCCGTTCCTGGCGCCCGTGCTCGCCGCCGCCGGTTTGGTCACACCGGTGATCCGCCGCGAGCGCCCGACCGTCGCGTGGGCCGCAGGCGTCGGCACGGCGGCCGCCATCACCGCCCTGTTGTTCTTCCCGCTCACGCTGTTCGTGCGGCTCGTGTACGGCATCGCCTTCGTCGGGCTCGGCGCGGCCGGCATCGGCGCCGGGGTGTACCTGCGCGACCTCGACCGGCGCAGCCACGACGCCGCCGAGCTCGCCCGGCGGGACGAGCGCCTCGACATCGCCCGGGAGCTGCACGATCTCGTCGCGCACTACGTGACCGGCATCGTGGTCCTGGCGCAGGCGGCGAAGGTGGTCGGCGACCGGGACCCGGCGGCCGCCGGCGCCGCCCTCGAGCGCATCGAGGACGCCGGGAAGGGGGCGCTGCACGCGATGCGCACCCTCGTGGGGTCGCTGCGGGAGGCCGACCTCGACCACGCCCCCACCGCCCCTCCGGCCGGCCTCACCGGTCTCGATGACCTCGCCGCCACCAGCTCGTCGCCGGGGCTGGCCGTGCACCTCGAGATCCCCGACGAGCTCGGCGCCCGGGTCCCGGGGGTGGTCGCCGCCGCCGTGCACCGCATCGTCCAGGAGTCGCTCACCAACGTGCGCCGCCACGCCATCGCGGCCGGCGAGGTCACCGTGGAAGTGCGTGACGCCGCCGGCAACCTGGTGGTGACCGTGGTCGACGACGGTCGCCCACCCGTCGGCGCGGCGCGGACCGAGGGACGGGGGTTCGGCATCGTCGGCATGACCGAGCGGGCCGAGGCCCTCGGTGGCACCCTGGTGGCCGGCGACGTGGCCCCGCCCGGTCACGGTTGGCAGGTGCGGGCCACGTTCCCCCTCGACGCGCCACCGCCGACGGGTGCGGTCCGCTGACGATCTCGGTGGTGCTGGCCGACGACCAGGAGATGGTGCGCACCGGGTTCCGGATGATCCTCGAGGCCCAGGGCGATATCAACGTCGTGGGCGAGGCCGCCGACGGGCGGACCGCGGTCGACCTCGCCCGGCGCCTCCGGCCCGACGTGTGCCTGCTCGACATCCGCATGCCCGTCCTCGACGGTCTCGAGGCCACCCGCCTCCTCGCCGGCGCCGAGGTCCGTGACCCGGTCCGGGTGGTCGTGGTCACCACCTTCGACCTCGACGAGTACGTGCACGGCGCCCTCCTCGCCGGCGCCAGCGGCTTCCTGCTCAAGGACGCCGGCCCGGCGCTGCTCGTCGAGGCGGTGCGGGCCGCCGTGCGGGGCGACGCCCTGGTCTCGCCCGAGGTGACGGTGCGCCTCCTGCGCCACCTGTCGGCCGCCTCGCGCCTGAGCGGTGCGGTGCCCGAGCCCGTCGATTCCCTCACCGGGCGGGAGGAGTCGGTGCTCGCCCTCGTCGCCGTCGGCCACACCAACGCCGAGATCGGCGCGCACCTCTTCGTCTCACCGTCGACGGTGAAGAGCCACCTGGCCAGCCTGCAGACCAAGCTCGGCGCCCGCAACCGGGTCGAGCTGGCGGCATGGGCGTGGCGCAGCGGCCGCATGGCCGACCCCGGCTGAACGGACCGGGGCGCGCCGCCGCTACAGGACGCCGCGGTCGGTGGCCCAGCGGGCGAGCTGGTGGCGGGTCGAGAGCTGGAGCTTGCGGAGCACGGCGGAGACGTGGGTCTCGACCGTCTTGACCGAGATGGTCAGGCTGCGGGCGACCTCCTTGTAGGTGTAGCCCCGGGCGATCAGGCGCAGGACCTCGCGCTCGCGGGGCGTGAGCTGGTCGAGGTCGGGGTCGGCCACGGTCGACGCCCCCACGTCGCCGGCGAAGGCGTCGAGCACGAAGCCGGCCAGGCGGGGCGAGAACACGGCGTCGCCGGCCCGGACCCGCTCGATGGCGGCGACGAGGTCGTCGGGGGCGATGGTCTTGGTGACATACCCCCGGGCGCCGGCGCGGATGACGGCGATGACGTCCTCGGCGGCGTCGGAGACCGACAGGGCGAGGAAGCGGACGGCGGGGTGGGTCTCGTGCACGGCCTGCAGGACGGCGCGGCCGCCGCCGGCGGGCATGTGCACGTCGAGCAGCACGACGTCGGGGGCGGCGGCGCGGATGGCGGCGACGGCACCATCGACGTCGGTGGCCTCCCCCACGACCTCGACCCGACCCTCCAGCTCGGCCCGCACCCCGGCGAGGAAGAGGCGGTGGTCGTCGACCAGGAAGATCCGGGTCGTCGACGGCGCCGCGACGGGTACGTCATCGGTCACGGGACAGGGACCTCAAGGGTCACCTCGGTGCCCTCACCGGGGGCGCTGACCACCGTGGCCCGCCCGCCGTGGCGCTCGAGGCGCCCGATGACGGAGTCGGCCAGGCCCCGCCGGTCGGCGGGGACCACGGCCGGGTCGAAGCCCGTGCCCCGATCGCGCACGAAGACCCGCACGCACC
>JBBJOU010000123.1:0-6629 GCA_037724305.1 Acidimicrobiales bacterium | reverse complement strand
GGGGCCACCGCCCTGGTGCCGCTGGCCATCGTCGCCGGCACCAGCGCCCGCATCTCCCGGAGGGTCGACCGGGTGCTCGTGCACACCGTGGCGGCCACGGGGCTCACGGCCGTGGTGATGGGCGTGTACCTGGTGATCATCATCGGGCTGGGCACCGCCCCGGCCGACACGGAGCGCACCCTCCTGGTGCTGTCGATGGTCGCGGCCGCGGTGGCCGCGCTCGCCTACGTCCCGGCCCGTGAGCGCCTGGCCGAGAGCGCCAACCGCCTGGTGTACGGCGAGCGCCACCCGCCCGATGAGGTGTTGCGAACGTGGGGCAGCCGCCTCAGCCGTTCGATCCCCATGGACGAGCTGCTCCTGCAGCTGGCGGAGTCGCTGCGCAAGGTGCTCGTGCTGCGCCGAGCGGAGATCTGGACGGGGACACCCGGCCGGCTCGAGCTGGCGGTGTCCGTGCCCGACCGGGCGGCCCCCGCCCTCCTGCTCGGCGACAAGGAGCAGCCGGTCGTGACCCGCGCCGGCGTCACGGGTACCGCCTGGCTGGAGGTGTGGCTCCCGGCGCTCCTCGAGGGGCGGCCGACGGCGGCGCAGCTCCGGGTGGCGCCGGCCTCGCACTCAGGAGAGCTCCTCGGTCTCCTGGTGGTCGAGCGTGCCCCCGACGGCGATCAGTTCACCGACGAGGACGACCGCGTCCTGACCGAGCTCGCCCGCCAGGTGGGCCTCGCGCTGCACAACGTGCAGCTCGACTCTGCGCTGCAGGCGAGCCTGGAGAACCTGAAGCAGGCCAACGACGACCTGCAGACATCCCGGGCGCGGATCGTCGCCACCGGTGACGCCGAGCGGCGCAAGATCGAACGGAACCTCCACGACGGCGCCCAGCAACACCTCGTGGCCCTCGCCGTCAACCTCCGGCTCACCAAAGACATGCTGTCCGACGACCCCGAGGGCGCAGCCGAGATGCTCGACGCCCTCGGCGACGCGGTGAGGGACACGATCCAGGAGCTACGCGACCTGGCGCATGGCATCTACCCGCCGCTGCTCATGGACAGCGGGCTGGCCGAGGCCCTGCGCGCCGCCGCCAACCGCAGCCCCCTCGCGGTCGCGGTCGCCGCCGACGGGCTGGGCCGCTTCCCGAGCGAGCTCGAGGCGGCGGTCTACTTCTGCTGCCTCGAAGCGCTGCAGAACGCGGCCAAGCACGCTCCCGGTTCCTCAGTGGCGATCAGCCTCCGCGAGGCCGAGAACGAGCTGCACTTCACGGTCTCCGACGATGGGCCCGGCTTCGACGTGGCCGCCGCCACCGCCGGCCAGGGTTTCGTGAACATGAGCGACCGCCTCGGCGCCATCGGGGGTTCGGTGGCGTGGCGCTCGACACCAGGGGGCGGCGCGGCCGTCTCGGGAGCGATCCCGCTCCCATGAAGTCCGCACAGGACCCCCTCGCCGAAGGCGCCCTTGGTGGCGCTCGGCGAGTGAACCGAGTTGGCGAGCTCAACGAGCCCGGCGCTCGTCCCACAGTCGACGGAGGAGGTCAGGGCCGAGCTCCTCCTTGTTCACGTAAGCCGCGTACCCCGAGGTCGCCGCTTCGGGGGGCAGATCGGCGAGCTCGTAGGTGGAGCAGAGGAAGACGGTGGTGTCCGGCGCCTGCTTCAGGATCTGGCGGGTGGCCTCGATCCCGTTCATGGTGGGCATGTTGATGTCCATCAGGATGAGCTGGGGTCGGAGCTCGGCGGCCAGGACCACGGCCTGGTCGCCGTCGGCGGCCTCGCCGATGAGCTCGAACGCCTCGGTCCGGCGCAGGACGGCGCGTGCGGCGAGGCGGAACGGCAGCTGATCGTCGACGATCAGCACGGACACCACGTCGGCCTCGAGCATCATCCTCGCGTCATCTTCGTCGATCAGCCGCAAGGCTTCCAGGGTGCGGCCACGTATACGAGGGTGGGGCTGGCCTCCCCCGTCATCCGACGGCAAGGTAGAGCAGTACCGCCTTGACGCGACGGTTCACGTCGATCTCCTCGGTCAAGGCGAGCTTCGAGAAGATGGAGTTGATGTGCTTCTCGACCGCACGGGTTGACATCACCAGGGTGGCAGCGACGGCGGCGTTGCTCTTGCCCTGGGCCATCTCGCCGAGGATCTCCCGCTCGCGCGGCGTGAGCCGCTCCAGCTCCGACTGGCGCGGTCGCTTGTTGGACACCAAGGCCTCCACCACCTTCGAGTCGATCACCGAGCCACCCCGGGCGACCTCGCGGATGGCGTACAGGAGGTCGTCGACCTCGCTGACGCGCTCCTTGAGCAGGTAGGCGCGGCCCTCCGACCCGCCGTCGAGGAGGGCGAGCGCGTAGGCGGGCTCGGCGTACTGGCTGAGCACCACCACGCCCACTGCCGGACGCGTGAGGCGCAACTGGGCAGCGATCTGGATGCCCTCGTCGGTGCCCGTGGGCGGCATGCGGATGTCGGTCACGACGACGTCGGGTGCCTGCGACTCGATGAGCGCCTCGAGCGCTGGGCGGTCGGCGGCGGTGCCCACCAGCTCGATGTCGTCGGCCCGCTCGAGCAGGCGCGCAATGCCCTCCCGCAGCAAGGTGTTGTCCTCCGCCAGCACCACCCTGGTCGCCACCGCCGGGAGCCTACGGCGCAGCGGCAGCTTGCCCTTTCACGCCAGCGCTGCTCGCGTGGCGAAGAGTCCTTACCTGGTAGTGGTGTCACGCCTCGGACACACTGGCCACCACCCTTGGGCCACCGGGCGGCGTGGTCCATCATGAGCAGCGTGACGAGCGGAGCCACAGCGACCACGGGGTTCGTCTGGCGCGCCCATCGCCGGGGCAAGGTGCGCACGCTCCTCGGCGCGGCGCTGGTGATCGGCCTCCTCGGTGGGGTGGCGCTGGCGTCGCTCGCCGGCGCCCGGCGGACGGCATCCACGTTCGCGGCCTACGAGCGGCAGAACCGGCTCAGCCACCTCGCAGTGAACACGTTCGTCCCCGACCTCGATCGGGTGAACGCCATCGCCGAGCTCCCGGGGGTCGACACGAGCGCCACGTGGCTCGGGCTGGACGCATACCCCGTCCTCGACGGGGAGGTGATCAGGGACTTCCGCTACACCGGCGTGTTCGGCAGTTACGACGGTCGCTTCCTCACCCAGGACATCGCCACGGTTGTGTCCGGGCGACTTCCGCGTCTCGATGCCGTCGACGAGGTGGTCTTCACGCCGGGGCATGCCGAGTTCTTCGGGGTCGGCGTCGGTGACGAGATCACCTACCACTACGAGGGCCGCCCCGACGACCCCCGCGAGCCGTCGACGGACCTCGGTGAGTCGACCTACCGAATCGTCGGGATTGTGGAGCTGCCCCCGGTCCTCGTCGACGAGTACGACATCTTCGAGGGGGCCGTCCTGCCGCCTGCGGCTACCGCCGAGCGGATCGATTCCTTCTACTACGCGTGGCAAGGGCTCCGTCTCGAGGACGGGATCGACGGCATCGACCCGTTCATCGAGCAGGTTGTCAACGATCCGAGGGTCAACCACCTGCCGCCGGTGTTGCAGCGCAACGACCTGATCCGAGCCCAGGTGCAGCGGGCGGTCAGGCCTCAGGCGATCGCCCTCGGGCTCTTCGGGGCCGCAGCTCTCGTCGCCACGCTGGCCCTGGGTGGACAGGGTGTCGGTCGCCTCGTGAGCCGGTGGCGCGCACCCATCGCGCCGCTCCGGGCGGTGGGGATGGCGCGGCGCCAGCGCATCCTGCTCGCCTCCCTCGACGCCCTGGTCGCCGTCGGTGTGGGCGCCGTGCTGGCGGCCGCCGTCGCCGTCGGCCTCTCGCCGTTGGCCCCGGTGGGCGCCGTCCGCCGCCTCGACCCCGACGGCGGGTTCGTTGTCGATGCCACCGTCACGCTCGGCGGCGCCGCCCTCCTCGCCGTGCTGCTGTCGATGGGCGCCGTCGCCGTCGCCGGGCGGCTGACCCGCCCCGTCGGGCGGGCCCCGGTCCGTCGGCCGGCGTGGCTGGCCCAGCGGGCGGCCGCGGCCGGGGCTCCCGTCCCGGTCGTCGTCGGTGCCCGCTTCGCCCTCTACCCCGGCCCGGACGAGCGCAGCACGACCGTCGGTGGCGCGCTTGCCGGCGGGGCGATCGCCCTCGGCGCCATCGTGGCCGCCACCGTGTTCGGTGCCAGTCTCGTCAGCGTCATCAGCCAACCGGCGAGGTTCGGCTGGGGGTGGGACCACATGCTGATCGCCGAGGGCGGCTACGGGGCGTTGGACCCCGATCTCGTCGATGCCGCCCTCGCCGACGAACCCGACGTCACCGCCTCGACGTTGGTGGCGTTCAGTGATCTGCAGCTGGGCGAGCTGACCGTGCCCGGCATGGGCGTGGAGAGTGTCGTCCCCGGCATCCGCTTCACCATCAACGACGGGCGGGCACCCGAGGGACCCGACGAGGTGGCTCTGGGGAGCGTCACCATGGGTGAGCTGGGTGTCCGGGTGGGCGACCAGGTGCCGGCATCGACCCCGGAGGGCACGACGATGCTCGAGGTGGTCGGGTCGATGACCTTTCCCTCCATCGGGATCGGGGGTGCGGACCACCCGTCGCTCGGCCGAGGCGCGCTCCTGAGCGACGACGGGTTGCGCGCTCTCGTCTCGCCCGGCCAAGCCTGCTACGAGACCGAGGGAGCGCTCTGCTCCCAGGCGATCCTCCTCGACGTGGCCGACGGTGCCGACGCCGATGCCGTGATCCAGCGCATCATCGCTCGCAACCCCGACAACACCCCGGGAGGAACCTACGAGCAGGGGGTGACCCGAGCGGCCGACATCCGGAACTACGACCAGATGCGCCAGGGGCCGCTCGCCCTGGCAGCAGTGCTCGCCGTCGCCGCCATCGCCGGGCTCGTCCTCACGCTCGTGAGCTCGGTCAAGAGCCGGCGGCGCGAGCTCGCCCTGTTGAAGGCCCTGGGGCTGGCCCGAGCCGAGCTGCGCGCCACGATCCGGGCCCAGGCGCTGGTGACGGCGCTCGTGGCCGTCGTGGCGGGCCTGCCGCTGGGTGTCGTGGCTGGTCGGCTGGCCTGGACCCGGTTCGCGGAGGGCGTCGGGGTGCCACCGTCGCCCGTTCAGCCACCGGTGGCGCTCGCCCTGATCGTGCTCGTCGCCCTGGCGGCCGGCGCGATCGGAAGTGCCCTCCCCGCCGCGCTGGCCGCCCGCACGCCCGTCAACGAGGCCCTACGAGCCGAATAACCGAACGAGACGCCTCCTCACCGCAGGGTGGTGGCCAGGGCGGCCCGGGCGGCGTGGAGGCCGCACATGCCGTGCACCCCACCGCCGGGCGGGGTCGAGGACGAGCAGAGGAAGAGGCGGGGGTTGGGCGTCCGGTACGGGTGCAGACCGGGCCGCGGTCGCAGCAGGAGCTGCAGCCCGGCGTGGGAGCCGCCGGCGATGTCGCCACCGATCACGTTCGGGTTGTGGGCCTCGTACCAGGCGCAGTCGGCGGTGTGGCGGGCCAGCACGACATCGCCGAAGCCGGGCGCGAAGCGCTCGATCTGGGCCTCGATGGCGGCGGTCATGTCGAGGGTCGACCGGGCGGGCACGTGGCAGTACGTCCACAGCGTGTGCCGGCCGTTCGGGGCGCGGCGCGCGTCGAACAGGCTCTGCTGGGCCACCAGGACGAAGGGTCGCTCCGGGTGGCGGCCGACAGCCACGTCGGCTTCCGCCCGGGCGATCTCCCGGAGGGTCCCGCCCACGTGGACCGACCCGGCCCGCCGGACGTCGGGGTTCGTCCACGGGACCGCCTCGGCGAGGGCGTAGTCGACCTTGAAGATCCCCGGGCCGTAGCGGAAAGCGCCGAGACGCCGGCGGTAGCGGTCGGGGAGGGCGTCGCCGCAGATGCCCAGCAGCTGGCGAGGCGTGACGTCGAACAGCACGGCCCGGGAGTCACCGACGTCGCCGAGGGACCGGACCAGCCGGCCGGTCTCGATGACGCCGCCCAGCTCGATCAGTCGTTTGGCCATGGCGTCGGCGATGGCCTGGGAGCCCCCGCGAGCAGCCGGCCAGCCGGCGACATGGCCCGAGGCGAGGAGCATGACGCCGGGGGCTGCGGTCAGCGGACGCGACAGCGGGAGGAAGGAGTGCGCCGCCGCACCGGCGAAGAGGCCGCGGGCCTCATCGGTAGCGAACGCCCGCCCGGCCAGCGTGGCGGGCGGGAGGGCGCGCACCCCGAAGCCGGCCATGGTCAGCGGGTGGCGGGGGGGCCGCAGCAGGGGGCCGAGCACGGCCGGCGCCAGGTCGGGCCAGCGCCGGGCCGTCCAGCCCACGAGCCGGTCCCACGCCCGGCCGTCGGCACCGAGGGCGGCGACGGTCTCGTCGAGCGACCGGTGCAGCACGCCGGCCCGGCCGCCGTCGAGGGGGTGGGCCAGGGCGATCTCGGGGTGGACCATCTCCAGGCCGTGACGGCCAAGGTCAGCGCCGACGAAGAACGGGGAGACAGCCGCCAGCGGGTGGATGGCCGAGCACACGTCGTGGACGTAGCCGGGCAGCGTCAGCTCGGCGCTGCGAGTCCCGCCGCCGACGGTGGCGGCGGCTTCGAGCACCACGACGGACCGGCCGGCCGCCGCGCACGTGATGGCGGCGGCCAGCCCGTTCGGTCCCGCTCCGACGACGACCACGTCCG
>JBBJOU010000122.1:0-6632 GCA_037724305.1 Acidimicrobiales bacterium | reverse complement strand
CCCATGTAGCGGAAGTACTCCGCCGCGTTGCGCCACACGTCGTCGGGGACGTCGACGCCGACGGAACGCTGGCCCAGGGCGGGGACGTCGACGCCGGTCCAGGTGACCTCGTGGCCGGCGCCCTCGAGCACCTCGACGAGGCGGTCGAGCACCAGCTCGAAGCCACCGATGATGCCGAAGTCAGGTTTGGCGATACACACCCTCACGGCTGCGCCGGGAGCGGGATCATCAGGTGACCTTGCGGCCCAGGACGGCGAAGTCCTGGGGGCCGAACAACGCCCAGTTCAGGACCTCGATGAGCTGGGCGGCGCCGGCGGGGTCAGCGTCGCCGAGGGCGTCGACGGTCAGTGGCGGGTCGCTCATCGGGTGGAGGTAGCGGAGCTGCACGTCGACGAAGCCTCGCGACGTGACGAGGAACTCGAGGAACTGCGGGTGCAACGGCTTGAGGTGGGTCGGGTCGATGTAGAACTGCGTCGCCCCCACCCGGAGGTTCACCGGGTTGGGCGTCTCCATCACGAGCACGCCCCCCGGGCGCAGCGCCCGTAGCGACGCGTCGACCAGCTCGACGAGGTCGTCCATCGCCAGGTGCTCGGCCACGTGGAACGCGGTGACGGCGGCCAGCGACGACGGCTCGACCGAGCGCAGGTGCTCGAGGGCGTCGCCGACGCGGACGTCGAGCCCGCGTGCGGTGTTGGCTTCGACGAAGGTCTCGTTGAGGTCGACGCCGTAGGCGGTGATGTCGGCGTCGCGCAGCACCTCGAGCCACTCGCCGCGACCGCAGCCGATGTCGACCACGCTGCCGCCGCCATCGGCGGCGGCCTTGACGTCGGCGACGTACTCGGCGACCAGGGAGCGGACGTGCTCGCGGCTGCCGCGGAAGGTGTCCTCGAGGTCCTGGTAGAGGTCGTCGAAACGGTGATCGAGGCGTCGGCTCACCTCCGTGAGCCCGGACTCGCCGAGGGGCAGGCCGCCCGCCTGACGGACCTCGCGCAGCACCAGGTCCTGCAGCGAGCGGAGCTGGCGCAGTTCGCTCTCGGTCCGGGTATGGCGTTGGCGGACCTCGACGACCTCGGCCCGGAGGTGGCGAACCTCGGCACGCGCCCGGTCGACCTCGGCGACGGCCGCGTCGCGCGCGGCGTGGGCGGCCGCCACGGTGGTGTCCATGCGTTCGGCCAGCTCTTGGAGCTGCACCTCGAAGCTGGCCACGGCGGCGGCGACGCCGCCCGGCACGGAGGCGCCGGTGGCGAGCTCGAGCTCGGCGAGGGCTTCCAGGACCGCCCGGTTGTACCTGACCTGGTAGTAGGTGACGGAGCGCGCCCCTCGCAGCACGGCGTGCTTGGCGCCACGGAGACGGGTGCCGGGGGGAAGCTCGGTGCCCATGTGCGCGTGCTCGGCCGCCACCTGGAGGTGCCCGGCGATGTCGGCGGTGAACGACCTGTCGGCGTTGGGTTCGAATCGGTCCCGGGCCCGCCGGCCCACCTCGCGAATGTACATCTTCACCGTGCTCGACACGTCGAGCGATGGTAGCGCCGTCGCCGCGACCGCCATGACGCGGCGCGGCCCCGGGTCGAAGGGGGAGTTCGACCCGGGGCCGTCGGCCGACCCGACGACCGCACGGGGGGCGGCGGCCGACGGGGGATGCGGGCCGGCGTCGGGCCGGCCCGGTGATCAGCTTGCTCGGGCCACCAGATCACGCACCTGGCTGCGGGCGTCACGGGCTGCCTTGCGAGCGGTGGCCACGACGTCCTGGGCCTGGTCGGGGAGGCGGGCGGCGACGTCGTCGAGCAGGGCCTCGACGCGGGTCTCGGCCTCCTCGAGGCGCTCCTCGATCAGCTTCACGCGGTCCTCGACGGCCTCTCCGAGGGTGTCGAACGAACCCCGGCTGGCTTCCATGCGGGCCTTGGCGGTCCGGGTGAGCTCCTGGCGTCGGACCTGGGCCTGCTGGAAGGCGATGACCCCGAGGCCGATGCCGACGTAGGCGGCGTCGCGCAGGGCGGTGGTCACGGTGTCGACGGTGGAGGACGAGGGCTGCGTCATGGGAGCCAAACTACAGCGAAGTGCTAACTTTTGCAAGCAAACCCGGCGTGACACCGGGCACTGGCGCCGGCCCCCATCCTCGGAGCTATGTGCGGCGCAGCGCTAGCGTCGGGTCCCCGTGGACCCGAACGCCGACGAACCGCTCGTGCCTCCGGCGCGCCCCGTCGACGACCCCGGACCGGTCACCGTGCTGCACGCCGAGCCCGTCCTGGGTGAGGACACCGGCGCGCTGCCGGTCATCCCCGCCGCCGCGCCGTCGGTGGTCGCGGTGATCGTCGTCCACGACCCCGGGCCCTGGTTCGAGGAGGCACTCGCCAGCTTCGGCGTGCAGGACTACCCGTCGCTCTCGGTGCTGGTCGTCGACGCCGGTTCGGCCGTCGATCCGACCCCCCGGGTGGCCGAGGTGCTGCCCGGTGCCTACGTCCGCCGGCTCGACACCAACCCCGGGTTCGGACCGGCCGCCAACGAGGTCCTCGAAGTGGTCGACGGCGCCGCCTTCTACCTGCTGTGCCACGACGACGTCGCCCTCGCCCCCGACGCCGTCCGGGCGCTGGTCGAGGAGTCGTACCGCTCGAACGCCGGCGTGGCCGGGCCCAAGCTGGTCGACTGGGACGAGCCCCACCGCCTGCGCCAGGTCGGCCTCCTCGTCGACAAGACCGGCTACCCGTCGTCGCCGGTCGAGCCCGGCGAGCTCGACCAGGAGCAGCACGACGCCGTGCGCGACGTGTTCGCCGTGCCCGGCGCGGCGACCCTCGTGCGGGCCGACCTGTTCGCGGCGCTGGGCGGGTACGAGCCCCACGTGCCGCTCATGGGCGACGACGTCGACCTGTGTTGGCGGGCCCAGGTCGCCGGCGCCCGGGTGGTCACCGTGCCCGCCGCCGTCGGTCGCCACGTCGAGGCCCTCGGTGAGCGCGGGACCGTCCCGGTCGAGGACCGGCGCCGGTTCCAGATGCGCCACCGCCTGTGGTCGCTGCTCACCTGCTACGGCCGGTGGCATCGAATCCGGGTGGTGCCCCAGGCGTTCGTGCTCGCCCTGGTCGAGGTGGCCTACAGCCTGGCCGCCGGGCGCCGCCGCCAGGCCGCCGACATCGTCGGCGCCTACCGCTGGAACTGGCGCCACCGCAAGGAGCGCAAGCCGGCCCGGGCCCGCCTCGAGCGGATCCGCACCGTCCCCGACGCCGAGGTCCGCCGCCTGCAGGTCGGGGGGAGCGCCCGGTTCTCCGCCTTCCTGCGGGGCCAGATCGGCTACAGCGACGACCGCGTCCGCAGTCTCACCCGTTCGGCCGGCTCGCTGGCCGGCTCGATCGGCACCGGCGCGCTACGGACCAGGGTCGCCACCTGGCTGGTGCTGGTGCTGGTGCTGGTGGCGGGGTCCCGCGCCTTCCTGTCGGCGTCGCCGCCGGCGCTCGTCGACCTGCCGCCGTTCCCCAGCCGCCCGTGGCCGCTCCTCGCCGAGTTCCTGAGCGGGTGGCGCACCGCCGGCCTCGGCAGCGAGGCGCCGGCACCCACCGCTTTCGGTCTGCTCGGGGCCGGCGGGCTCGTGTTCCTCGGCTCGATGGCGACGCTCGCCAAGGTCCTCGTCATCGTCCCGTTGCTGGCGGGGCCCATCGGGGCCGCCCGCCTCCTGCGGCCCACCCGCTCGGTGCGGGCGAGCCTCGTCGCCGCCGTCGCCTACGCCGCCGTGCCGGTGCCCTACAACGCCTTGGCCGAGGGGCGCTGGGGCGGGCTGGTGGCGTGGTCGGCCACCCCGTGGATCATCATCGCCCTCACCCGAGCGCACGCCGGCGAGCCCTACGACCGCGAGCGCCGCGGCACCGCGCGCGCGGCGCTCGGGCTCGGGTTCCTCGTGGCCGTCGCCGGCGCCCTCACCCCGCTCCTGCTGGCCCTCCCGCTCGTGGTGGCGGTGGCGCTCGTGCTCGGCGGGGTGCTCACCGGCTCGGGCTCCGGAACGCTGCGGGCCATCGGGACCGCCGTCGGCGCCACCGTCGTGGCCGTCGTGCTGCACCTGCCGTGGGCGATCGACTTCGTGCTCTCCGATGCGACCTGGGCCCCCTTCGGTGGGGTCGGCGGCGGGGGAGCGCCGCCGTCGCTCGCCGAGCTGCTCCGCTTCGAGCTCGGCCCGCTCGGGTCGGGGCCGGTCGGCTTCGCCTTCCTCGTCGCCGCTGCGCTCCCCCTGCTGATCGGGCAGGGCTGGCGCCTGCGGTGGGCGGTCCGGGCATGGGCCCTCGTCGTCGTCTCCGTCACGCTCGCCTGGGTCGCGGGGCTCGACGGCTTCCCGGTGCCGCTGTCCCCGCCCGAGGTGCTGCTCGCCCCCGCCGCCTGCGGCCTGGCCCTGGCCACCGCGCTCGGCGTGGTGGCGTTCGAGGTCGACCTGCCCGGCTACCGCTTCGGGTGGCGCCAGGCGGCATCGTTCGCCGCCGCCGCCGCCCTCGCCGTCGGCACGCTCCCCGTCCTGGTCGCCTCGCTGGGGGGCCGGTGGGACGCACCCGCCGAGGGCTACCCCTCGGTGCTGTCCTTCCTCGACCGCGAGCAGAGCGAGCTGGGCGCCTTCCGCACGCTGTGGCTCGGTGATCCTGCGGTCCTGCCCCTGGGTGGGTGGGCCTACGCCGACGGCATGGCCTACGCCACCACCGACGACGGCCTGCCGACCGTGGCCGACCGTTGGCCGGGAACGCCCGACGACACGAGCCGTCTCATCGGCGAGGCCATCGCCCTCGCCGAACGGGGCGAGACCAGCCGCCTCGGTCGGCTGCTGGCGCCAATGGGCATCCGCTACGTGGTCGTCACCGAGGCTGACCGCCCGCTCGCCGACCCGCCCCGCCCGGCGCCGGCCTCGCCGGCGCTGCTCGCCGCCCTCGGCGAGCAACTCGATCTCGGCGAGGTCGAGGTCGACACCGGGCTGCGGGTCTTCCGCAACGCGGCATGGACCTCGAGCCGGTCGCTGCTGGCTGACACCGAGGTCGGTCGGGGCGGCGATGCCTATGTGACCGAGGCCCTCGACGCCGACCTCGCCGGATCGCCCTCGGTGCTGGCCCGGGTCGAGGGGCCGTCCCGGTTCGAGGGCCCGCTGGACGAGGGCGACGAGGTCCTGTGGGCCTCGGCCGGGTCACCGCGGTGGCGCCTCGAGCTCGACGGTCAGCGGGCCGCCCGGAGCCAGGTCTTCGGGTGGGCGAACGCCTTCACCGTGCCGAGCGGCGGCGATGCCGTCCTTCGCTTCGACACGCCGATCACCCGTCACTTGCTGCTCGCCGGCCAGGGCATCCTGTGGGTGCTGGTCGCCAGCGTGGTGCGTCGCGCCCGTCGCGCCGAGGCCGCCGCCGTCGAGGCCGACGCCGCGACCGGCGGTTCCCGATCGACAGGTCCACCGCCACCGCCACCCAGCCCCGCCGACCCGCCCGGCCCGGTGGCGCCGGCCGAGCCGATCCCGGCCGGCGTGCATCGATGAGCTTCGGTGAGGAGCCCACTGGCCAGCTCGAGCCCACCGAGGAGCGTTCGGCCCGTCGCCGCTCGGAGCGCAAGCGGCGCAAGGGCCGGGCCCAGGCCGCCGAGGCCGCCACCATCGTCGGGGGCCGGCGCCGGGGCCCGCGGGGCGAGACCGCTCGCCGGCTCCCTGCCCTCCTCGCCCTGGTCGCCGCCATCGTCGGCCTGGCCGCGGTGGAGCGCGCCACCGAGGGCGAGCGCGAGGGCGCGGCCGCCGAGCTGCGGGCCGACGACCCCGGGGTGCGCGGCGCCGGGGGCACCGCCGCCCCGTCGCCGCGTCCACCGGTCGACGCCGTCGCCCCCGTCGCCGCCCCGGCGGGCGCCCTCGGGGCCACCTGGTTCTGTGCCGCCGGCACCGCCACCGCCGACGGCGCCGCCGACCACACCGTCGTCATCGCCAACCCCGGCACGAGCACCGTCACCGTCACCGTCACCGCCTTCCCCGGCGCCATCGACGGCGACGCCCCTGGGCTGGCGGCGGCGGACGAGCTCGAGCCGGCCGCCGAGACCCTCGACCTCGGCCCTGACGAGGTCACCTCGGTCCGGGTCGGCGACATCCTCGACGCCCCCTTCGCCGGGGCGCTGGTGGAGCTCTCGGGCGGGACGGGGGTGGTCGAGCACACGATCTCCGGCGACTTCGGCATGGCCGCCGCCCCCTGTGCCACCAGCCCGTCGTCGACCTGGTACCTCGCCGCCGGCGATACCACCCGGGGCGCGCGTGACCTCGTCGTGCTGTTCAACCCTTTCCCCGACGACGCGGTGGCCGACCTCACCTTCGCCACCACGGAGGGCTTCCGGGCGCCCCAGCAGTACGCCAACCTCGTCGTGCCCGGCCAGCGCGTCCTCGTGCTCGACATCGGGGCCGTCGTCACCCGGGTCCCCGAGGTCGCCGCCACCATCACCACCCGCACCGGGCGCCTGGTCGTCGACCGCATCCAGAGCTACGCCGGCACCGACGGGCCCGCCGGCACCGACCTCACGCCCGCCGCCCCCCGTCCGGCGCCGGTGTGGACGTTCCCGACCGGCCTGGTCGCCGACGGCGTGACCGAGTCGGTCACCGTCTACAACCCGACCGAGCGCCGGGCCGAGGTCGACGTCGAGTTCCTGCTCGATCC
>JBBJOU010000121.1:0-6647 GCA_037724305.1 Acidimicrobiales bacterium | reverse complement strand
CCGTCAACCGCCACGGCGGTGTGGCGACCATGCTCGCCATCGGTCTCGCCGTCCAAGGCGTCACCTACCTGGCCGCGCCCGTCGTGGTCGCCATCGCCGAGCACGAACTTCGACGCCAAGTCGACCAGCACGTAAGTGACGGCACCGAGGCGCCGAACGACGGCGCTCGCCCCGAGCTGCTCGAGCCATCGGGGATCTAGAGGTTGCGAGACCTCGCCGGCGCGCGACCGGGCGACGCTGACCTGGTCCGACGCGACGATCCTGGCGGAGGGGTCGCGATACCCCGCGCCGGGTGACCGCGCGACGCAGCGTACGTCAGCTGTCGGCCTGGTCGTAGGCGTCGAGCGGCGGGCAGGAGCAGACGAGGTTGCGGTCGCCGTGGCCGCCGTCGACCCGGCGCACAGGGGGCCAGTACTTGGCCCCGTGAGGACCGCGCTGTGACGCCGCCGGGTAGCCGGCCTGGGCCCGGGTGTACGGGCGGTCCCACGGTTCGACCAGCAGCGACTCGGCGGTGAACGGGGCGTCCTTGACCACCGCGGGGACGTCGTCGATCTCGGCCCGGATGGCGAGCATGGCGTCGACGAAGCGGTCGAGCTCGGCGAGGTCCTCGGACTCGGTGGGCTCGATCATGAGGGTCCCGGCGACCGGGAAGCTCATGGTGGGGGCGTGGAAGCCGTGGTCGATGAGGCGCTTGGCGATGTCCTCGCCGGTGACGCCGGTGGCGGCGGTGAGGGGACGCAGGTCGAGGATGCACTCGTGGGCCACCAGGCCGTTCCGCCCGGTGTAGAGGACGGGGTAGTGCGCGGCCAGGCGGCGGGCCACGTAGTTGGCGGCCAGGATGGCCACCTCCGTGGCGCGGCGCAGGCCGTCGGGGCCCATGAGGCGGATGTAGGCCCAGGGGACGGGCAGGATGCCGGCCGAGCCCCACGGGGCACCGGCGACGGGGCCGACGCCGGTCGCCGGCCCCGCCTCCGCCACCAGCGGGTGGTTCGGCAGGTACGGGGCGAGGTGGGCGCGCACCGCCACCGGGCCGACACCGGGCCCGCCGCCGCCGTGGGGGATGCAGAACGTCTTGTGGAGGTTGAGGTGGCTGACGTCGGCGCCGAAATGGCCCGGCTTGGCCAGGCCCACCAGGGCGTTGAGGTTGGCGCCGTCGACGTAGACCTGACCGCCGGCGTCGTGGACCAGGGCGCACAGCTCGGCGATGCCCGCCTCGAACACGCCGTGCGTCGACGGGTAGGTCACCATGATCGCCGCCACCCGGCCCTCGTGGTCGGCGAGGGCGGCGCGCAGGGCGGCGAGGTCGACGTCGCCGCGCCCGTCGCAGGCCACCACCACCACCCGCATGCCGCCCATGACCGCCGAGGCGGCGTTGGTGCCGTGGGCCGAGGCCGGGATGAGACAGATATTGCGCCGGTCGTCGCCCCGGCCGCGGTGCCAGGCCCGGATGGCGAGCAGCCCGGCCAGCTCGCCCTGGCTACCGGCATTCGGCTGGAGGGACACCGCGTCGTAGCCGGTGATCTCGCACAGCCAGCGCTCGACGTCGGCGATGACGGCGCGGTAGCCGTCGGCCTGGTCGAGGGGGGCCAGGGGGTGCATGTCGGCGAACCCGGGCCAGGTGATGGCCGCCATCTCGGCGGTGGCGTTGAGCTTCATGGTGCAGCTGCCGAGCGGGATCATCGAGCGGTCCAGGGCGATGTCCCGGTCGGACAGCCGGCGCAGGTAGCGCAGCATCGCCGTCTCGCTGCGATGGGCCGAGAACACGGGGTGCTCCAGGTAGGGCGACGTGCGGGCGAGGGCGGCGGGGATCGCCCCGGGGGCGTCGAGGTCGACGGCGTCGAGGTCGATCTCACCGTGGCCGAAGGCGTGCCAGACGGCGGTCACGGTGGCGGCGTCGGTGGTCTCGTCGCAGGCGACGGCCACGTGGTCGGCGTCGACCCGCCGCAGGTTGATGCCGGCGTCCAGGGCGGCCGCCACGACGGCGTCGGCCCGGCGTGGCACCCGCGCCACGACGGTGTCGAAGAAGGCGTCGTGCACGATCTCGACACCGGCCGAGCGCAGGCCGTGGGCCAGCACGGCGGCGGCGCGGTGGACGCGCTCGGCGATGCGGCGCAGGCCGTCAGGACCGTGGTACACGGCGTACATCGAGGCCAGCACGGCGAGCAGCACCTGGGCGGTGCAGATGTTGGACGTCGCCCGCTCGCGGCGGATGTGCTGCTCGCGGGTCTGCAGGGCGAGCCGCGTCGCCGGGTGACCGTCGGCGTCGACCGACACCCCCACCAGACGGCCCGGCAGCGAGCGCTCGAGGCCGGCCCGCACCGCCAGGTAGCCGGCGTGGGGGCCGCCGAAGCCGAGGGGGACGCCGAATCGCTGGGTCGTGCCGCAGGCGACGTCGGCCCCCTGCTCGCCGGGCGGGGTGACCAGGCACAGGGCGAGGATGTCGGCGACGACCGCCACCAGGGCGCCCCGGTCGTGGGCGGCGGCGATGATCGGGGCCCAGTCGACGAGGCGCCCGGAGGCGCCGGGGGAGGGGAGCAGGACCCCGAACACGTCGCCGGGGGGCAGGGCGTCGGGGCCCGCCGCCAGGTCGGTCACCACGACGGGGAGGCCGAGCGGCTCGCACCGGGTGCGGACGACGGCGATGGTCTGGGGCAGGCAGTCGGCGTCGACCACCACGGCGGCCTCGGCCGGCGCCTTGGACTGGCGGCGGAACAGGGCGACGGCCTCGGCCGCCGCGGTGGCCTCGTCGAGCATCGACGCGTTGGCGGTGGCCAGGCCGGTGAGGTCGGCCACCATCGTCTGGAAGTTCAGGAGGGCCTCGAGGCGGCCCTGGGAGATCTCGGGCTGGTACGGGGTGTAAGCCGTGTACCACGCGGGGTCCTCGACGATGTTGCGGACGAGCACCGGCGGGGTGATCGAGGCGTGGTAGCCGAGGCCGACCATGGTGCGCAGCGGCCGGTTGCGGGCGGCGAGGGCCCGGAGCTCGGCCAGGACGCCGGCTTCGGTGGCCGCCTCGGGCACCGACAGGCGCTCGAAGGCCCAGATGGCCTCGGGGACGCTGGCCTCGCTCAGCGCGGCGAGCGAGGGCTGACCGATGGTGGCGAGCATGTGCTCGACGTCGGCCGCCGACGGCCCGATGTGGCGCCCGGCGAAGGCGCCCCGGGCCTCGGCCTCGAGCTGGGCGAGGGTGTGGCGGTCGGACACGGCGCCCCCGATCGTACCCGGCCGCCCCCTCGTTCTTTGTGGCCTCAGCCACCGTGGCGGTGGCGGGGCCGACAAGGAACGGGCGGTGGTGGCGCCGGTAGCGTGGGGGGATGGCACCGTCGCGGCTGCGATCCAACGAACCGTGCTGGTGCGGGAGCGCCAAGAAGCTCAAGCGCTGCCACGGCGCCCATCCCCGGCGGACGGCGGTGGGCAAGGGGGCGGTGTCGCCCCGACGGGTCGTGCCCGAGACCATCGTGGCGCCGCCGTACGTGGCCACCCGCTCCCGGTCACCGAAGGTCGGGTTCCAGGTCTTCACCGACCCCGCCGACCTGGCTGCGCTTCGTCGCAGCGGCGCGGTGGCCGCCGAGGTGCTGCTCGAGGTGGGCGCCGCCGTCGCCCCCGGCGTGACCACCGAGGAACTCGACCGTGTCGCCCACGACGCCTACCTGGGCCGGGGCGCCTATCCCAGCGACCTCGGCTACGGCACCTACGAAAAGAGCGTGTGCACGTCGGTGAACGAGGTCGTGTGCCACGGCATCCCCGACGACCGCCCCCTCGCCGAGGGCGACGTGGTCAACGTCGACGTCACCGGCTACCTCGAGGGGTTCCACGGCGACACGTCGGCCACCTTCCTCGTCGGCGAGGTCGACGAGCCGACCCGGGCCCTGGTCGAGACCACCCGGCGGGCCACCCTCGCCGGCATCGCCGCCGCCCGCCCGGGCGCACCGGTGCGCGCCATCGGCGAGGCCGTGACCGCCATGGCCTTCGAGCACGGCTACGGGGTGGTGCGCGAGTACGGCGGTCACGGCACCGGTCGCGTCTTCCACTCGGCACCGTGGATCCCGCACCACGTCGACCCCCGGGCCACCGACCCGCTGCCGGTCGGCCTGGTGTTCACCGTCGAGCCGATGCTGACCGCCGGCGCCCCTGGCATCGCCCAGTGGGACGACGGCTGGACCATCGTCACCCGCGACGGCCTGGTCAGCGCCCAGTTCGAGCACACCGTCCTGCTCACCGACAACGGCCCCGAACTGCTCACCGTCACCGCCGACGGCCGCAGCGCCGTCGGCACCCTCACCGAGGCGACCACCGTCGCCTGACGGTGGGCGCTCAGGCCTCGAGCAGGTCGGGCTGGGCGGCGACGATCCAGTCGTAGAGCGGCTGGAACGACAGCCAGCCGGCGATGGGGGAGCCGACCTGGCTGCGGGTGAGGCGGGCGACGTCGTCGTCGATGTGGACGATGGGCGCCTCGGGGCCGGCGGCGGCCATGGCCAGGAGCTGGGCCTGGCAGGTGCGCTCCATGGTGATGAACCACCAGACCGCCTCGTCCACCGAGCCGCCGACGGTGAGCAGCCCGTGGTTGCGCAGGATGGCGGCCTTGTGCCCGCCGAGGGCGTGGGCGATCTTCTTGCCCTCCTCGGTGTCGAGGACCACGCCGGTGTACTCCTCGAACACGCCGTGGTCCTCGAAGAAGGCGCACGAGTCCTGCGTGAGGGCGTCGAGGGGGCGGGCGAAGGCGGAGTAGGCCTTGCCGTGCACCGAATGGCTGTGGGCGGCGGCCGCCGCGTCGGGCCGGGCCTGGTGCACCTGGGAGTGGATGGCGAAGGCGGCGGCGTTCACCGGCCACGAACCCTCGACCACCTCGCCCTTGTGGTTGCACAGGATGAGGTCCCGCACCCGGATCTGGCGGAAGTTCATCCCGAACGGGTTGACCCAGAAGTGGTCGGCCAGCTCGGGGTCGCGCGCTGTGATGTGGCCGGCGATCCCCTCGTCGAAGCCGAAGGCACCGAACAGCCGGAAGCCGGCGGCGAGGCGTTGCTTGCGGTGGAGGCGCTCGTCCTCGACCGAGGCGAACGACGGGAACGAGTGCGGCCGGCGATCGGTGGCCATCAGAGATCCCCTTCCTCGGGCGACCCGGTTCACGGTACCGCCTCGAGCCCGGCGGCGGCGCCGGTACGGTCCTGATCCATGACCGAGGACCCCACGCCCGACCTGGCTGCAGACGACCCGTGGCGTCGCCCGGCCGGCGTCGCTGACGCCACCGTCGCGGCCGTCGGCAAGCTGTCCGAGGCCCTCGAGTGGGTCGAGCGGGGCCGGGGTTCGCTCTATGACTTCCACCAGCAGATGGGCCGCGCCGACCTGCTCATGGGCGAGGCGGTCGACGCCCTGCGCGCCGCCGGCCACACGGAGCACGCGGAAGACCTGTCCGGCGAATTGGTGGGCCGCAACGTCGTCGAGGGTCGGTGGACCTTCCAGCTCGTCGACGAGTTCGACGACACCTACTGGGGCCCGGTCCGGGCCGCCGAGCAGCGGGTCCGCGACGACCTCGTCGGCGGTCGGCGCCACCTGTACGAGGCCGAGATGAAGGAGGACCGCCGCAGCCCCGGCCGGCGCCATCACGAAGCCCGCCCGTGAGATCGGGCGGGCTCGGGACCATCCCTGACACAACATGTCAGGGGGTCGGGTCGAGGCTGCACCGGTGCTCCCACCACCGGGGTGGGACGGAGAGGAGCGATCATGGACTGCAGGCTGGAAGTGGTTGGGGTCCCGGTGTCGGACATCGACCGGGCCAAGGCGTTCTACGTGCAGGTCGGCTTCGTGGCTGACCACGACCAGCGCGTCGACGAGACGTTGCGCTTCGTGCAGCTCACCCCCGTGGGCTCGGGCTGCTCCATCGTCCTCGGGGTGACGCCGGAGATGGAGCCGGGGTCGCTGCACGGCCTCATCGTCGTGGTCGACGACATCGAGGCCGCCCGCGCCGACCTCGTCGAGCGGCAGATCGAGGTGAGCGAGGTCGACGACCAGCCGTGGGGGAGGTTCGTCTACTTCAGCGACCCCGACGGCAACTCCTGGATGGTCCAGCAGCTCCCGATGTCCGCCTGAGGACGCCAGTGCCTCGTGGATGATCAGTCGAGCGTCGTCCCGCTCCCGGTGCTCGGTGCCTCGCTGCCCTTGGTCGTGGTGTCGGCGAGGGCGGCGCGGGCCCGTTCGGCGTCGTCGCGCCCGGTGACCCGTACCACCACCTCGATGGGGTGCTCCTCGGTGGCCTCGAGCTCGTAGGTGACCCAGGCGTCCTCGTTGACCGACAGCTTGTCGGCGCCGCCGTAGAAGCCGCCTATCCCGGCACCGGCGGCGGCGCCGATGCCGATGCCGGCGATCGTGCCGGCAGGACCGGCGATGACGGTGCCGGCCACGCCCCCGACAATGGCGGCGCCGGCCGCGCCGATGCCGATGCCGGCCGCAGCTCCCTTGGCGACGTCGCCGGTGGCCTCGAGGTCGGCGTCGTTGGCCGCCTGCTTGGTCGAGACCGCCTGGTCGAGGCCGGCGAGGGTGACGGCGTCACCGTCGAAACCTGCCGCCTCGAGGCGGCTCATGGCGGCGCGGGCGGCGGCCGGCGTGGCGAAGCGACCGGTGACGTGCTGGGGGGAATCGGGCATGGGCCC
>JBBJOU010000120.1:0-6647 GCA_037724305.1 Acidimicrobiales bacterium | reverse complement strand
CGCGAGCGCCAGCGAGCCGCACGACGATGGGGCCCGGGGGCGCAGCCCCCGAGAAAGAGATGACCGACGACGACCCGCGAACCAACGAGGGGTCGACCGCCCACGCCGTCGAGACGCCCCCCGACGAGACGCCCGGCGACGATCCGCGCTCGGGCAGCGGGGGCCGCCGGGAGCACGGCGTCGGCCGGGAGACCGACGACGCCAAGGTGCCGGTCCGGGTGTTCGCCGTCATCGCCGTGGCCTTCGCCGTGCTCGCCGCCATCTACGCCGCCACCGCCTACGAGGCGGCCGGCACGGTGATGCTGGTGGTGTCGGTCGCCCTGGTGGGCTGGCCCGCCACCTACGTCTGGCTGCAGGTCAAGCGCCCCGCCGAGGCGCACGGCGCCGCCGACGGTCAGGCTGAGCCCGGCGACCCCGAGCCGTTCCAACCCCACGCCAGCGTGTGGCCCTTCGCCATCGGCGCCGGCGCCTTCCTGCTCGTCAACGGCTTCCTGCTCGGTCCCGTGTTCATCTTCCCCGGCGCCGGCATCCTCGCCGTCGCCCTCGGCGGCTTCGTCCGCCAGTCCCGCCATCGCGACTGACGCTCCGCTCGATGGCGCCGACGATGGTATCGTTCTGCCATGCAGATCGCCATGGACGGAGCCGGGCGGATCGTCGTGCCGAAGGCGCTGCGGGACGCGCTCCGGTTGCGGGGAGGGTCGGTGCTCGAGGCTCGCGCCCGGGACGGTCGGCTGGAGCTCGAGCCGGTGACGACGCCCATGCAGCTCGTGCGACGCGACGGCGGGCTGGTCGCCACCACCGACGAACCGCTCCCGCCCCTCGATGCCGACGATGTCCGAGAGGTGACCGAGTCGCTCCGCCGGTGATCGCCGTCGACAGCTCGGTGGCGATCGCCGCCTTCGGCGACTGGCACCGCCGGAACGCCGAGGCCCGGGCGGTCCTCGATGCCGGTGCTGCGCTTCCGGCCCACGCCATGCTCGAGACGTACTCGGTGCTGACCGGCTTTCCCGTCCCCCACCGGGCGCCACCGGAGCTGGTGGACACCTGGCTTCGCGACCGCTTCTCGCGAGTGCTCAGTCCGCCGTCAGCGAGGGCGCAACGCCAACTCGTCCGCGACCTCGCCGCGGCCGGGCGGGGCGGGGGCGCCGTGTACGACGCCCTCGTCGGCCTCACCGCCTCCGCCGCCGGCGCGACGCTGGTCTCCGCCGACGACCGGGCGGCGGCGGTCTACCATCTGGTCGGCGTCGAGGTTCGCCGGCTGTAGCACCGAGGGCGCTCGCCCACCTGCGTCGCGGTCCGGTCCGGGCCGGGCGGGTGTCGCAGTCCGGCTGCGCCGGGGTCGGCGGGCCAGACGTCGGCGCTCAGTCCCCCACGGGGGCCGGATCCGCGCTCGCGGTGGGCCGCTTGGTCCGCCCGGAGTTGGCGTCGCCACGGGTACCGTCGCGGAGGCGGCGGGGGATGTCGTGGAAGGCGACCTCGGAGCGGGTGGGGATGCCGTCGCGGGCCGAGAGCTCCTTGCAGAGGGTGTAGGCGAACCAGGCACCCAGGGGCGGCAGACCGAGGAACGCCACGCGGAACGTCCAGACCACGGCGTTGACCGACACGCCGAAGCTCACGGCGATGAGGTCGGCGGCGCCGCCGAGGAACAGCACGCCGTAGGCGGTGAGGGTGGCGACGCCCATGGCGGTGCGCACCGGGCGCTGGCGAGGCCGGTCGAGGAGGTGGTGCGCCTCGTAGTCGCCCGTCGCCCGTGCCTCCAGGAACGGCCACACGATGAGCAGGGCGAAGGTGACACCGGCGAAGGCCACCGCCGGGAAGAACGGGTTGGGGATCTCGAAACCGAAGGCGCGGATCTCCCATGCCGGGAAGATGCGTAGGGCGCCGTCGAGCCAGCCCAGGTACCAGTCGGGCTGGCTGGCGGCTGACACCTCGGCGGGGTCGAACGGCCCGTAGAGCCAGATGGGGTTGATCTGGAACAGCCCGGCGAGGAAGGCGCACACCGAGGCGGTGAGGAACAGCAGGCCGATGGCCTTGGCCGCGTAGGTGGGGAACACCCGCTCGCCGACGACGTTGTCCTCACGGCGGCCGGGACCGGGGAACTGGGTGTGCTTGGCCCGCACGACGAGCGCCAGATGGACGCCGAGCACGGCCACGATGGCGGCCGGCACCAGCAGGATGTGGATGACGTAGAGGCGCTCGATGATGTCGTCGCCGGGGAACTCGCCGCCGAAGAGCAGCGACGCCACCCAGGTGCCGATGAGAGGGATCGACAGGGCGATGGAGTAGGCGATCCGGAGGCCGGTACCCGACAACTGGTCGTCGACGAGCGAGTAGCCGGCGAAGCCGTTGAAGATGGCGAGGATGAGCAACAGGACACCGACGATCCAGTTCGGCTCCCGGGGCCGGCGGAAGGCGCCGGTGAAGAACGTCCGGGCCAGGTGCACGACCGTGGCGGCGATGAACAGCAGCGCCGACCAGTGGTGCATCTGGCGCATCAGCAGCCCGGCGCGCACGTCGAAGGACAGGTCGAGCGTCGAGGCGTAGGCGGCGCTCATCTCCTGGCCGACCAGCGGCGTGTGGCTGCCCTGGTAGACGATCTCCTCGAGGCTCGGGTCGAAGAAGAAGGTGAGGTAGACGCCGGTGACGAGCAGGACGACGAACGACCACAGCGCCAGCTCGCCGATCATGAACGACCAGTGGTCGGGGAACACCTTGTTCAGCGCCTTCTGGGCGAACTTGGCGCCACCGACGCGGGTGTCCATCCACCGGGCGACACGGCGGGTCAGCATGCCCGCATCAGTCCCGGCCCCGGTCCCAGAAGCCGGAGCCCACCGGGTCGGAGAAGTCGCCCTCGGCGATCAGGTAGCCGTCGTCGTCGACATCGAGGGGCAGTTGCGGCAGCGAGCGCGCCGCCGGGCCGAAGATGGGCCGGGCGCCGTCGTAGACGTCGAAGGTCGACTGGTGGCAGGGGCACAGGAGCAGGCCCTCCTCGGCCTGGTAGAGCCCGACCGGGCACCCCGTGTGCGTGCACAGCTTGGAGTAGGCGACCAGGCCCTCGACGGTCCAGCCCTCGCGCCCGTCGCGCACGTCGAAGTCACGGTTGCGGCGGGTTCGGATCAGCAGCGTCGGGGCGTCGGCGTCGTCGCTGTGGCCTTCGGGCCAGACGGTCAGCACACCGTCCACCGGCACGTCCTCGGGGCGGATCGGTTCCTCCACGTGCTCCGGCGCCTCGGGTTCCTCGCCCTCGGGCACGGGTTCGGGTCGCTCGGTGCGGACCCGGACGAGGCGGACGGGACCGTCGGCGAAGGCCGTGCGCTTCAGGCCGGCGCCGGGGCGTGGACCGAGCGACCGCAGCGGGAACAGCAGCGCCAACGCGAACGCACCGAGGGCGGCGGCGCCGGTGCCGAGCAGCAGCTTGCGCCGCACCAGCGACTGCTCCCCCGCCTCGAAGTCGGCGGCGAAGGCGGCGATCTCCTCCTCGGACGAGGCCAGGATGCCCCGCTCCTCGGTCACCTCGCCGGGCGGCATGTAGGCCTTGGCCCAGATCACGATGCCGGCGCCGATGCCGCCGGTGGCGACGCCGAGCAGGATGCCCTCGAGCTGGGTCTGCCCGCCGGTGATGTAGACGACGGCGAGCACCAGCGACGCCACCACGGCGGCGGCGAAGCACGCCGTGGCGCGGAGCTCGGCCGAGCGGCCACGGCGGGCGCGGGCCTCAGGGTCCTCCGAGGTGTCGACCGGGACCTTCTCGTCGGTCCGGCGGTCGGTGGGCGGGTCGGTCTCGTCGGGGCTCATGGATGGGCCCGGCGGCGGGCGATGGGCGAGCGGGTGCCGATCCAGGCGGAGAGGGCCAACAGCGCGCCCACGCCCACGATCCACGACACGAAACCCTCCGGCACCGGACCGGTGCGCCCGATGGGGAGGCCGCCCGGGTCGGCGGGGTCGCTGAGGTAGCGGACGTAGCGGGCGATGTCGTCGACCTCGTCCTGGCTGAGGAGGTCCGGCCCGAAGACCGGCATCTGGCCGGGACCGGACCGCATGGCGGCACCCACTTGCAGCGGTGTGGAGGGCTCCAGGCTCGGCGCCGCCCGGCCGTAGGACAGGGCCCCGCCCGCCCCCGACGCCTGGTGGCAGGCCTGACAGTGCTCGCGGTAGAGATCGCCGCCGACGGCCAGGTCGGCCTCGGCGATGTCGACGGCGGGGAGCGCCGGGGCCTCGTCATCGCCGAGGGAGCCCACGAAGGCGACGATGGCGTCGATCTCCTCGTCGTCGTAGGCCCGGTCCTTGCGTTCGGGGATCTCCTCGCTGTTGGCCAGCGGCATCCGCCCCGTGGTCAAGTAGTAGTAGGCGGACGCCTCGCCCGACTCCAGCAGCGACGGTCCGCGGATGTCTCCGTCGGGCGCCGACAGCCCCGCCCCGTCGAGCCCGTGGCACGACGAGCAGCCGACCGCGAAGAGTTCCCGGCCGGCGGCGACCAGTTGGGGGTCGTCGGCGCGCACGATGACATCGACGTCCTCGTCGTCGTCGACCTGCACCGGCGCCGCCGAGCTCGGGGCGGCCCGCGCGCTGAAGCCCACCCCGCCGGCAAGCAGCAACGCGCCCCCCACCACGACTCGGTGGAGGCGTCGCCAGGGCTCGCTCATCCGAGGAGGTAGACGGTGGCGAACATGGCGACCCACACGACGTCGACGAAGTGCCAGTAGTAGGCGCACATCTCGACGGTGGCCTCGGTCGGTGCCTTCGAACGGCCCGCCACCGCGGCGGCGATGGCACCCATGAACAGCACCCCGCCGAGCACGTGCAGGCCGTGGAAGCCGGTCATCAGGTAGAAGATCGAACCGTAGGCGTGGGAGTCGATCTTGAACTCGAAGGCGGCGTACTCGGCCGCCTGGTTGGCGAGGAAGACCAAGCCGAGGGCGGCGGAGACCGCCAGCCAGCGCACGGCACCGGCGCGGTCGTCGCGACGGGCGGCCACCACCGCCCCGTGCATGGTGGCGCTCGAGGCGATCAGCACAGCGGTGAACAGCGCGGTGCGGGGCACCTCGAACTCGACACCCTCGGGCGGCCACACGTCGTTGTTGGCCCGCAGCGTGAACCATCCGGCGAACAGGCCGGAGAAGAACATGAGCTCGGAGGCGAGCCAGACGACCACGCCGACGCCGAGGGTCGACGGCACCCGGGCGGTGGGCTCGGTCACGTCGCCCTCCGCGGTCGGGGGCACCGCTGCGGTGGGCGCGCCGGGTGCGGGTGTGTCCTCTCCGGTCGTGCCGGTCGTCGCCGTCACAGCACCCGTGTCTACCAGGCGCGCCGCGACCGGTGGCCGTTCCGGCGACGGGTCACCCGCGCCCCGGCCCGGCTCGTCGGTCACCGCCGACGACCGCCACGGCGTGCCGGACGCGACGAGCCGGCACCGGTACCGTCGGGGCGTGGAAGGCCCGGACCTGTCGGATCTGGTGCGGCGCTGGCAACTCGACGCCGCCGCCCTCCTGCCGGTGGTCGTCGCCGCGGCGCTCTACGTCATCGGCGTGCGCCGCCTCGCCGCCCGGGGCCGCCGGTGGCCCCGCCGCCGGTCACTGGCCTGGGCCACGGGACTGGCCGCCGTCGTGGTGGCCACCAACTCCGGCGTCGGGCGCTTCGAGGGTGAGCACCTCATCGTGCACATGGTGCAGCACACGCTCCTGGGCATGGTCGCCCCGTTGCTGCTGGTGCTCGCCGCACCCGTCACGCTCGTGCTGCAGGCCGCCCGACCGGCCGGGCAGCGGGTGGCGCTCGGTGTGCTCCACGGCCGCGTGCTGCGCACCCTCACGCGCCCGGTCGTGGGCTGGTGCCTGTTCGGTGGGGGGCTCGTGGCCCTCTACCTCACCCCGTTGCTCGACGTCGCCGCCCGCAACGGCGCGGTGCACGTGGCCGTGCACGCGCACGTGCTGCTGAGCGCGTCGCTGTTCCTCCTGCCCTTGGTCGGCACCGACGTGCTCCCCCGTCCGCTGAGCCCGCCGGCGCGACTGCTCGCCGTGCTCGCCGCCGTGCCCTTCCACGCCTTCCTCGGTGTGGCCCTCCTGTCGGCTCGGAGCCCGGTGGCGCCGGAGGCGTACCCGTCGCTCGGCGACCAACGCACCGCCGCCGGCATCCTCATGGGCGCCGGCGAGCTGCTGACCTTCACCGTGGCCGCCATCGTCGCCCGCCGCTGGCTGCTCGCCGACCGGCGCGAGGCGACGCGAGCCGATCGGCGCGATGACGCCCGCCGGGCGGCGCCGCCGGTCGGGTCGGGGTAAAACCGCCGGCCTCCGGGGTCGCCCAGCGCCCCCGTGACCGGCTGGCGCCGTGGCACCCTGCAGCCGTGGCCGACCCCGTCCCTGCTGGCGACCCGGCGCCCGCATCCACTCCCTCGTCGTCGACCACCCTCGCGACCGACGCCTCACCCGGCGGCCATCGTGACGCGCGGCCTCCCAACGGGGCGTCGACGCGCAGCCGTCGCCACGCCGTCTTCCCCCGCCTGCTCGGGATCATCGTGGTGGGCGTCATCGGCATCGCCGTCGACAGCTACCACGTCTCGGACCTCGGTGACGTCGTCCTGGAGTGGGATCTGGCCGCTGCCCCTTGACCCGCTCGCCGGCGTTGCCGACCGATGGTGGGAGCGCAGGTAGCGT
>JBBJOU010000119.1:0-6670 GCA_037724305.1 Acidimicrobiales bacterium | reverse complement strand
GGCGGCGGCGGCGGCCTGCTCCTCGCCGTTGTCGGCGCCCAGCACGGCCTCGAGGCGGTCCGCCAGCTGGCGTCCGCGGCGGCCGGTGCCGTCCAGGTCGAGGGCGAGCAGCTCCTCGACGCCGCCGAGGAGTGCTCCGGCGTCGAGGGCCGGCGCCGGCGTCGTGGGTGGCAGCGCCGCCGTGGTGGGCGCCGCCGTGGTCGGCACCGCCTCGGTGGGTGGCGCCGTGGTGGTCGAGTCGCCGGCGGCGACGTCGCCGACCGATTGGGGGTCATCGCCTCCCGACAGCCCGACGGCCAACGCGATCAGAGCGACGGCGGCAACGGCGGCCGCTACCAGCACGAGCGGGCGACGGTGGAGGGCAGCGGCGGCGACGGGGGTGACGACCGTCGGTGTCGGCGCCGGGGGCGGGAGGGGCAGGACCGAGGTGCGCTCGACCGGCGCCGCCGTCGACGCCAACGCGGCGCGCATCGCCTCGGCGTCGGCGGGGCGGTCGGCGGGGTCCTTGGCCAGCGCCGCCGCGACGACCGCCACCAGCCCGGCGTCGAGATCGGGGCGGCGGTCGAGCAACGGCGGCACCGGCGCCTGCTGGTGGGCGATGGCCACGGCCAGCGGGGTCTCGGCGACGAAGGGTCGGGCGCCGGCCAGCAGCTCGTAGAGCACGACGCCGGTGGCGTACAGGTCGGAACGGGGGGTGGCGGGCTGGCCGCCGACCTGCTCGGGGGAGAGGTAGGCGGGCGTGCCGACCACCTGGCCGGTCGCGGTCAGGACGGTGGCGGCATCGGCGAAGGCCTTGGCGATGCCGAAGTCGGCCAGCTTCACCGCCCCGCCCGGCGGGCAGAGCACGTTGGCCGGCTTCACGTCGCGGTGGACGAGGCCCCTGGCGTGGGCGGCGCCGAGGGCAGCCAGGAGCTGGTCGCCGATGACCCGCACCTCGGCGGCGGGCATGGGGCCCCGCTCCCGCAGCACGGCGTCGAGCGACGGCCCGTCGACCAGTTCCATCACGACGTAGGGCCGGCCCTCGTGCTCGCCGTAGTCGAACACCGTGACCGCGTTGGGGTGCGAGAAGCTGGCGGCCGCCCGCGCCTCCCGCTCGATGCGGGTGCGGGCGGCGGGGTCGTCGAGCTCGACGCGCAGCAACTTCACCGCCACCCGTCGGTCGAGACGCAGGTCATGGGCGGCGACGACGGTGGCCATCCCCCCCGACCCGAGGGGCTCGCCCAGCTGGTAGCGGCCGGCGATGACGGTCATGACCCCGACGAGTGTACGGGTTGACCCGCCGCCGGCCGGAGCGACGCCCCGTCGACCGGGCCGCAGGAGTTCACCGCTCCGTAAGGCCGATCAGGCCCTCGGTACCGTAGAACTGCGTGATGGCGACCACGACCAGTCCCGCGCCGGTCCGATCCGGCCCGCCGGCGCCCCGGGCGCCGGTCGCGGGATGGGCGGCCGCCCTCGCCGGCGCCCTCGCCGCCGCCGTCGCCCTGGCGCTCACGGCCGTCGCCGACGGCTTCTCGCCCCGAATGCCCTCGTTGGTGGCGGCGGTCGGGCAGAACATCATCCAGCTCACGCCCGGGTGGCTCACCCGGGAGGGCATCGAGGCCGCCGGCACCGCCGACAAGCCGATCCTGCTCGTCACCATCGTGGTGGCCTGCGTGGCGCTCGGCGCGCGCGTGGGGACCGTGGCCGCTCGCCGTCCGGCGGTCGCCCCCATCGGCTTCGGTGTGGCCGCGCTCGTCGGCGTGTGGTCGACCCGGGCGGTCCCGGGCACGCCACTGCTCGGTGCCCTGGTCACCGCTCTGGTGGCGGTCGCCGCCGGCGTGGTGACCCTGCGGTTGCTCTTGGCCCACGCCCCCCACCGAACCCCCCTCGCCGGCGAGGGGCCCGTCGCTCGCCCCGCCGCCGCCGCCGACGCCCTCGAGCGGCGCCGCTTCCTCGGGCTCGCCGCCGGGGCGGGGGCGGCGGTCGCCGTGTTCGCCGCCACCGGCCGGGTGCTGGGCCGGGCGGTGACCGATGCCGCCCAACGGCTCGGCATCACCCTCCCTGTCGCCGCCGACCCGGTGGCGGCCCCCGCCGCCGGAACGTCGCTGGAGGTGGCCGGCTTGTCCCCGCTCGTCACCCCGAACGCGGAGTTCTACCGCATCGACGCCGCCCTCCAGGTCCCCGTCGTCGACCTGGCGTCGTGGCGCCTCGGCATCGAGGGCCTGGTCGACGAGCCCCTGTCGTTCTCCTTCGACGACCTCCTGGCGATGCCGCTGGTGGAGCGCCACATCACCCTGTCGTGCGTGTCGAACGAGGTCGGCGGCGACCTGGTGGGCACCGCAAAGTGGCTCGGGGTCCCCCTCCCGGCGCTCCTCGAGCGGGCCGGGATCGATCCTTCCGCCACCCAGGTGGTGGGCCGCTCGGTCGACGGCTTCACCGTCGCCTTCCCCTTGGAGTTGGCCCTCGACGGCCGCGACGCTCTGGTGGCGGTGGCCATGAACGACGAGCCGCTGCCCTTCATCCACGGCTTCCCCGCCCGCCTGGTGGTCCCCGGCCTCTACGGCTACGTGTCGGCGACCAAGTGGCTGTCGAGCATCGAGCTGACCACCGACGACGTCGACCCCTACTGGATCGTCCGGGGCTGGGCTCGGGAGGGGCCGGTCAAGACGCAGTCGCGCATCGATGTCCCCCGTAGCGGCGACGTCCCTGCCGGACGCACGGCGGTGGCCGGCGTGGCGTGGGCCCCCACCCGGGGCATCGAGGCGGTCGAGGTGCGCGTCGACGAGGGCCGCTGGCAGGAGGCCCGCCTGGCCGACAGCCTCGGCGTCGACACGTGGCGCCAGTGGGTCTACGAGTGGGACGCCACACCCGGCGAGCACACCATCGAGGTGCGGGCCACCGACGGCGAGGGCGACCCCCAGACCGGCCGGCGCGTCTCGGTCTTCCCCGACGGCGCCACCGGCCACGACCGCATCTTCGTCACCGTCACAAGCTGAGCGGCCCGCCCCGCCTCGTTCTTTGTGGGCCCAGCCACCGGGGCGGTGGTGCAGCCGACAAAGAACGGTGAACGGGGCGCCGCTACCGTCGGGCGGGTGACCGAGACGGTGCGGGTCGGGGTGTTGGGCTGCGGCAACGTCGGCGCCGCGCTGATCGAGCTGGTGACCGCCCACGGGGCCGAGATCGCCGGCCGGACCGGCGTGCGCCTCGAGATCGTCCGGGTGGCGGTGCGCTCGCTCAGCCGGGAGCGGGCGGTGGCGGTGCCCGACGGCGTGCTCACCACCGATGCCGCCGACGTGGTGGCCGACCCCGGCGTCGACGTGGTGGTCGAGGCCATCGGCGGGATCGAGCCGGCCCGCTCGCTGACCCTCGCCGCCCTCGCCGCCGGCAAGCCGGTGGTCACCGCCAACAAGGAGCTGGTCGCCAACGTCGGCCACGAGCTGTTCGCCGCCGCCGAGGCGGCCGGCGTCGACCTCCTGTTCGAGGCGGCGGTGGCCGGCGGTATCCCGCTCATCCGCCCGCTGCGCGAGAGCCTGGTGGGGGAGCGCATCACCCGGGTGCTGGGCATCGTCAACGGCACCACCAACTTCATCCTCACCCGCATGGCCGAGGATGGCGCCGACTACGGCGACGCCCTGGCCGAAGCGCAGCGCCTGGGCTACGCCGAGCGCGACCCCACGGCCGACGTCGAGGGCTTCGACGCCGGTGCCAAGGCGGCGATCATCGCCTCCATCGCCTTCGGGGCCCGGGTGGTGGCCGGCGACGTCTACCACGAGGGCATCTCGGCCATCACCGCTGCGGACATGGCCTACGCCGCCCGCCTCGGGTACGTGGTGAAGCTGCTCGCCATCGCCGAGCGCGCGCCGAGTGACCCGTCCGACGACACCGGCGGCGCCGGCGACGGCACGCCGCAGATCGCGGTGCGGGTCCACCCGGCCATGGTCCCCGTCACCCACCCGTTGGCCAGCGTCCGCGACAGCTACAACGCCGTTTTCGTCGAGGGTGAGGCGGTGGGCAGCCTCATGTTCTACGGCCGCGGCGCCGGCGGCGCGCCCACCGCGTCGGCGGTGCTGGGCGACCTCATCGACGCCGCCGCCAACCTGCGCAAGGGCAGCCACGCCAGCCTGGGGTCGTTGGCCAAGGCCACCATCCGCCCCATCGACGAGGCCCGCAGCGAGTACTACCTGAACATCGAGGTGGCCGACGAGCCCGGCGTCCTCGCCGTGGTCGCCGGGGTGCTCGGCACCAACGGCGTGTCGATCCGGGTCATGGAGCAGGAGGGGCTGGGCGCCGAGGCGCGGCTCGTCTTCATCACCCACACCGCCCGGGAGGCCGACGTCCAGGCCACCCTCACGTCCCTGCGGGAGCAGCCGGCCGTCCGTCGAGTCGTGTCGCTCCTCCGCGTCATCGGCTGAATGCGTTACGTCTCGACGCGCGGGGTGGCGCCCGAGCTCGGCTTCGGCGACGTCCTCCTGGAGGGCCTCGCCCGCGACGGCGGCCTCTACGTCCCCACGGGTGCGTCGGCCCAACTCGGTGGCTCGGGGGTCGACGGCGAGCCGGGGCCCATCCCGCCCTATGTCGAACTGGCGGCCACGGTCATGGCGCCCTTCGTCGTCCCCGACATCGTCGCCGCCCGCTTCGCCGAGATCGTGGCCGACGCCTACACCACCTTCGACCATCCCGACGTCGTCCCCCTGGTCGAGCTGGGTGACGGCATCTGGGTCCAGGAGCTGTTCCACGGCCCGACGCTCGCCTTCAAGGACGTCGCCCTCCAGCTCGTCGGCCGGCTCATGGACGACGAGCTCGCCCGCCGGGACGAGCGCCGCACCATCGTGGTGGCCACCTCGGGCGACACCGGTTCGGCCGCCATCGACGCCTGCGTCGGGCGCGACCGCCTGTCGATCGTCGTGCTCCACCCCGCCGGACGCACCAGCGAGGTGCAGCGCCGCCAGATGACGACGGTCGACGCCCCCAACGTCACCAACGTCGCCGTCGAGGGCACCTTCGACGACTGCCAGGACCTGGTGAAGGCCATGTTCGCCCACGAAGCGTTCCGTGACGAGCTGCGCCTCGGGGCCATGAACTCCATCAACTGGGGCCGGGTGCTGGCGCAGATCCCGTACCACGTGGCCGCCGCCGCCCAGCTCGGGCGCTGCGTGGTGTCGGTGCCGTCGGGCAACTTCGGCAACGTCCTGGCCGGCTGGTACGCCGCCCGCCTCGGCGCGCCCATCGAGCGCTTCGTCGTCGCCACCAACCGCAACGACATCCTCGCCCGCTGGGTGGCCCGGGGCGACCTGGTGGCCGAACCGGTGGTGGCGACCCTCAGTCCGAGCATGGACATCCAGGTGTCGTCCAACCACGAGCGGCTGCTCTTCGAGCTGCTCGGGCGCGACGGCACCGCCACCGCCGAGCTGCTGGGCCGGTTCCGGGCCACCGGGTCGGTGGAGGCGCCACGCGATCCCGCCTTCGTCGCCGCCCGCCTCGACGACGTCGAGACGCTGGCCGAGATCGCCCGGGTCCACGAGGAGACCGGGATGCTGGTCGACCCGCACACCGCCATCGGCATCGGCGCCGCCCGCCGGGCGCGAGCGACGGGCGCGGTCGATCCGTCGCTGCCGGTGGTCTGCATGGCCACCGCCCACCCCGCCAAGTTCCCCGATGCCGTCGAGACGGCCACCGGGATCCGCCCCCCGCTGCCCGCCCGGCTGGCCGATCTGTACGACCGTCCCGAGCGTTACGAGGTGGTGGCCGCCCACCTGGAGTCCGTCCAGGAACTCGTCCGGGTGAACGTCGCTCGCTGACACGCCCGACCCGCCGTGGGCCCCTGGCGAGTTGTACCCTCCGGGCGACATCAGTCACGTGGGGAGAACATCACGTCATGCGCACAGGACGACTGCTCACCGCCGCCGTCGCCGGCATCGGTCTCTTCGCCGCCGGGCTGGTCGGCGGCCCGGGTCCGAGCGCCGGCGCCGCCGCCGGCGACATCCGCCCCGGCGTGTCAATGATCACCAACGGCGCCCAGTGCACCGCCAACTTCATCTACCGCGACGCCGCGTCGACCTACATCGGCTACGCCGCCCACTGCGCCGGCACCGGTGGAGCGACCGACACCGACGGCTGCCGGTCCGGTTCGCTGCCGCTCGGGACCCCCGTGCAGATCGACGGTGCCGAGTTCCCCGGGGCGCTGGCCTACAGCTCGTGGGCCACGATGCAGGCGGTGGGGGAGACCGACGCCGACGCCTGCAACTTCAACGATCTCGCCCTCGTGCGCCTCGACCCTCGTGACCTCGCCGACGTGTCGCCCACCGTGCCCCACTGGGGGGGGCCGACCGACGTCAACACCGGCGGCGCCGGCGCTCTCACCACGGTGTACAGCTACGGGAACTCCAGCCTGCGCCTGGGCCTTGAGCTCCTGTCGCCCAAGACCGGCGTCAGCCTCGGCACCACCGGCGGCGGCTGGACCCACCCCGTCTACACCGTCACACCGGGGATCCCCGGCGACTCCGGCAGCGCCTTCCTCGACGATCAGGGCCGCGCCCTCGGCGTCCTGTCCACCCTGGCGCTCCTGCCGACCCCGCTCGCCAACGGCGTCAGCGACATCAACCGGATGGTCGGCTACATGCAGGCCAACGGCGGCCCCCAGGCCGAGATCGTCCTCGGCGGCCCCTTCAACCCCAGCCAGCTCCCGCTCGAC
>JBBJOU010000118.1:0-6699 GCA_037724305.1 Acidimicrobiales bacterium | reverse complement strand
CCACGAGCCGTAGGCGCGAGTCCTCGTCCGTCCTGCGGGACCGCGGACGACCCGTCCCTGGCATGCTCCTGTCCTGTCGGATGTCCATGTCGGCCGGCTCGCCATCCCCCCGGAGGACCTTGTCCCGTGCCACGCGTTCCTGTCCTGTCCGTGCTCATCACCGTCGGGCTGGCCCTCTCCGCCTGCGGCGACGACGGCGACGAGGGTGCCGGCGACGACGGGACCACCACCACCGAGGCGACGGGTACCGAGGACACCACTCCCGACGGCGGCGGCGGTGGCACCGACCGGCAGGACTACGTCGACGTCACCGCCGAGTTGCTGACCGGGGCGCTCCCGCTCCAGGACGACGAAGCGGCGTGCTTCGCCGCCGCGCTCGTGGACGCCATCGATTTCGAGAAGTTCGTCGAGGCCGGCATCAGCTCCGAGGAGCTCCGGACCTCCGAGGAACTGCAGGATCTCGGCCTCGACATCGAGGACGGGATCGCCGACCGGTTCGGCGAGAACCTGGGCCCCTGCGCCATCGACTACGCCAGCGTCCTCTTGACCTTCGACGGGCCGAGCGAAGCCACGCAGCCGGGGATCGACTGCGTCAACGCCCAGCTGGACCGCGAGCAGCTCGACCAGTTGCTGGCCGCCGGCGCCACCTCCGGCTTCACCGGCGTGGTGCCCGAGACGGACCTGCGCACACTGGCCCAACCCGCCCTCGACGCTTGCGCCGCCGAGATCAGCGGCGCCGGAGGCTGAGGCCCGATGACCGGTTGATCGCCGGCCGGCCGCCGCCCGCCGCGTACGGTCCTCCCGGGCGCCGCTGCGCCCGGGCCACGACCAGGAGATGATCATGCGCACCCCGTCCGCCCTCGCCGCCCTCGGAGCGGCTGCCGTCCTCACGCTCGCCGCCTGCGGCGACGACGGCGGTGGCGCAGCCGGACCCTACGTCGACGCCCTCCTAGCCGACTTCGAACAGGACGGCGACATCCCGTTCGAGGAGGACGATGCCCGCTGCCTCGCCGAGAGCTTCGTCGACACGATCGGCGTCGACGAGCTCGAGGACAACGACATCACGCCCGAGGAGCTCGCCGCCACCGACGACCCCGGTGCGCTCGGCCTCGAGTTCGGCGAGGAGGAGGCGGACAGTTTCGCCGACGGCATCGCCGGTTGTGACCTGTCGGTCGGCGAGGTGCTCCTGGTGGGCGCCCGGTCAGCGGGTGCCGAGGTCCCGGACGACCTGGTCGCCTGCGTCGACGAGAACATCGACGAGGACGCCTTCTACGGTTTCGTGGCCGACTCGATCGTCGACGCTGCCGCGGTCGATCAGGCCGCCGTGGCCGCCCTCTTCGCCGACGTCGCCGAGGCGTGCCCCGGGTTCGGCGAGCTCGGCGGCGGCTGACCGGGCGTGGGCCCGACGACGGCGTACCGTCGGCGGTGATGACGCCTCGCGATCGGTGCACCCTCGTCGCGCTCGTCGCCGTGGCGGTGGCGGCGTGCGCCGGCGACGGCGGCGACGTCGGCGCCGGTGACGGATCGGCGTCCCCGTCGACGACGGGGACATCGCCGTCGACGGTCGAGGCGGGGGCGAACGATGACGGCGGCGGCGACGAGGGTGACGGCGCGGTCGTGGCCGGCGCCACCGGGCTCGAGCCGCCCGACGTGTACTTCCCGCAGCTCGGCAACGCCGGCTACGACGTGGCGCGGTACGAGCTCGACCTGCGCGTCGATGCCTCGGCCAACCGCCTCGACGGCACCGCCACCATCACCGCCACCAACACCGCCGCCGCCGCGCTGGGGTCCTTCCACCTCGACCTCGACGGCCTCGAGGTCGAGGCGGTCACCGTGGACGGCACCGAGGCAGCCACCGAGCGCGCCGACGGTGAGCTGCAGGTGACCCCCGCCACGGCGGTGGACGAGGACGCCGAGTTCGTGGTCGAGGTGGCCTACGGCGGCGTCCCGGAGCCGATCGACTCCGCCGCCCTGGGCCTGGTGGGCTGGCGCCAGACGGACGACGGGGACGCCACCTTCGTGGCCTCCGAGCCCGAGGGCGCGTCGACCTGGTTCCCGGTCAACGACCACCCCCTCGACAAGGCCGCCTTCACGTTCCGCATCACCGTCGACGAGGGGCTCGGCGTCGCCGCCAACGGCGTGCTCGACGAGCGCCTCCCGAACGCCGACGGCACCACCACCTGGGTGTGGGAGATGGCCGATCCCATGGCGTCGTACCTGGCCACGGTGGTGGTCGACGACCTGGTGATCGACGAACGCCCGGGCCCCGACGGCGTCATCCTCCGCGACGTGTACCCCCGCGACCTGGCCGAGCGGGCCCGGCCGACCTTCGCCCGCCACGGCGAGATGCTCGAGCTCCTCACCGACCGCTTCGGGCCCTACCCGTTCGCCGCCTACGGCGCGGTGGTGATCGACACCTCGCTGGGCTTCGCCCTCGAGACCCAGACGCTGTCGATCTTCGACCGCGGTCTCGGCCTCGCCGGCCCCGGCGGGTTCGGGGAGGAGATCGTCGTCCACGAGCTCGCCCACCAGTGGTACGGCAACAGCGTCAGCGTGGCGTCGTGGCAGGACATGTGGCTCAACGAGGGGTTCGCCACCTACGCCCAGTGGTTGTGGACCGAGCACACCGGGAGGGCCACGGCCGACGAGCGCGCCGCCGAGTCAGCCGACCGGCTCCGGGCCACCGGCGCCGGCGACCTCCCGCCGGGCGACCCCGGCCCCGACCGCCTGTTCGCCCCGTCGGTCTACGAGCGGGGCGCCCTCACCCTGCACGCCGTGCGCCGCGCCATCGGCGACGAGGACTTCTTTACTGTCCTGCGCCGCTGGGCCGCCGAGCATCGCGACGCCAACGCCACCACCGAGGAGTTGATCGCCCTCACCGTCGAGGTGTCGGGCTCGATCGAGGTCGAGGCCGTCTTCGAGGAGTTCCTCTACTCCGACACCCTGCCCGACGGTCCCTGACAGGCACCGCCGTGAGCGACCAATCGGCGCACCGCTCTACGTGGCTGGCGCCGGCTGGTCGGGGGCGACCGGGGCGGGACCCTCGGCGGCCTCGGGATCGGCGGCCCGGTGCTCGGCCTCGGCGGCGAGCTCACGGGCGAGGCCGGCGAAGATCACCGCGTGGAAGGGGACCATGGCATACCAGTAGAGGCGCCCGAACAGGCCGGTGGGATGGAAGAGCGCCCGCTGGCGCAGCACGGTGCGCTCGTCGTCGCCGGGCGTGACCCGCCACTCGATCCAGGCCTCGCCGGGCAGGCGCATCTCGGCCCGGAGGCGCAGCAGGCCCTCGCCGTCGTCGAGCTCGCCGCCGTCGCCCGCCGGGCGGGGCTGGTCGGGGGGGAGATGGGCCTCGACCCGCCAGAAGTCGAGGGCGTCGCCGACGCGCAGCAGGTCGGGGTGGCGCCGGCCCCGGCGCCGCCCGATCCCGCCCACCATGCGGTCGAGGAAGCCCCGTACGCCCCACAGGAAGTCGGCGACGTACCAGCCCCGACCGCCGCCGACACCGCTGACGGCGGCGAACACCGCCGCCGGCGTGGCGGCGGCGGTGACCGAGCGCTCGTCGCGCATGACGATGCCACCGGACCAGTCGGGGTCGGTGGGCAGGGGGTCGGCCGGTGAGGCGCCCGGCAGCGACGCCGAGGACCACGTGGTCGACACGTCGAGGTGCTCGACCCGTCGGATGGCCTCCTCGACCGCCCGACGAAACGTGATGGGCTCGTGGCGCAACACGACGCGAGCGGCGTCGTCGGTGACGACGACCTCGTTGACGATGCTCTCGATCAGGGGGCGGGCCAGGGCGCGGGGGAGCGGGGTGACGATGTTGATCCAGTGCGACGACAGGTTGGGGCTGAGGACGGGGACCTTCACCATCAGCCGCTTCGGGAGGCCGGCCACCGACGCGTAGGTGCGCATCATCTCGGCGTAGGTGAGGACGTCGGGACCGCCGATCTCGAGCACCCGGCTGCCGTCGCCGACCCCCGGCTCGTCGAGGGTGGCCACCAGGTAGGCCAGCACGTCGCGGATGGCGATGGGCTGGCACCGCGTGTGCACCCACTTGGGGGTGACCATCACCGGCAGGGTCTCGACCAGGTGACGCAGCATCTCGAAACTGGCCGAGCCGGAGCCGATCACCACCGCCGCCCGCAGCTCGGTGACCGGTACCGGCCCGTCGGCCAGCACCCGGCCCACCTCGTGGCGGCTGCGCAGGTGGGGCGAGAGGCCCTCGTCGTCCTCGTCGCCCAGCCCGCCGAGGTAGACCAGCCGGGCCATGCCCTCGGTGGCCGCCGCCGCGTCGCAGAAGGTGGCCGCCGCCTGGCGGTCGCGGGTGGCGAAGTCGGGCGAGCCGCCCATGGAGTGCACGAGGAAGTAGGCGGCCCGACAGCCCGCCATGGCCGTCCGCACTGAGTCCTTGTCGGTGACGTCGCCCTTGACCACCTCGACATCGCCCCGCCACGCGAAGCCGTCGAGCTTGTCCGGCGTGCGGGCGAGGCAGCGCACGGCGTGACCGGCGGCGAGCAGCTCGGGGACCAGGCGTCCCCCCACGTAGCCGGTGGCGCCGGTCACCAGCACCGGCCCCTGACGACCATCCCCCACGGGCGGCAGCGGGTCTGCGGGAAGGGACTGGTCGGCCATGGCTCCTGCCTATCCGGTCGGAGCCGCCAACGAGCACACGGGCCGGCCGGTCAGGGGGCGGTGACCGACGGGAGCCAGGCCGGCCGGTGGGTCTCGTAGGCGGCGATGGCGTCGGCGTGGGCGAGGCTGAGGGCGATGTCGTCGAGGCCCTCGAGGAGGCGGTGGCGGACCGAGTCGTCGAGAGGGAACCCGGTGGTGAGCCCGAGGGCGGGGGCCTCGAGCGTGCGCCGCTCGACGTCGATGGTGAGCTCGAGGCCGGGGTCGCCCTCGACGGCGCGCAGCAGGCGCTCGCTCAGCGCGGCGTCCACCACCACCGCCAGCAGCCCGTTCTTGGCGGCGTTGTTGGCGAAGATGTCGCCGAAGCGGGGCGAGATCACGGCGGCGAAGCCGTACTGCTGGATGGCCCACACCGCGTGCTCGCGTGACGAGCCGGTGCCGAAGTTCTCGCCGGCTACCAGGATGGTGGCGCCGGCGTAGCGCTCGTCGTTCAGCACGAACGCCGGCTCGTCACGCCACTCGGCGAACAGCCCGCGGTCGAAGCCGGTGCGCTCGACGCGCTTGAGCCAGTCGCTGGGGATGATCTGGTCGGTGTCGACGTCGCTGCGGTCCAGCGGGACAGCGGTGCCGGTGACGATGCGGACGGGGTCCATGGCGGGCTCCTTGGCTCGTTCTTTGTGGCCTGGACCACCGCGACGGTGGCGCAGGCCACAAAGAACGAGTCGGGGGTCAGAGGGTGGCGGGGTCGGCCAGGTGGCCGGCGATGGCGGTGGCGGCGGCGACGGCGGGCGAGACGAGGTGGGTGCGCCCGCCCCGGCCCTGGCGGCCCTCGAAGTTGCGGTTGCTGGTCGACGCGCAGCGCTCGCCGGGGGTGAGCTTGTCGGGGTTCATGGCCAGGCACATCGAGCAGCCCGGGTCGCGCCAGTCGAAGCCGGCGTCGAGCAGGACGCGGTCGATGCCCTCGGCCTCCGCCTGGCGCTTGACCGCCCACGACCCCGGCACCACCAGGGTGCGCACACCGGAGGCGACGCGACGGCCGCGCACGACCTCGGCGACGGCGCGAAGGTCCTCGATCCGGCCGTTGGTGCACGAGCCGATGAACACCGTGTCGACGCCGACCTCGGTCAGCGGGGTGCCGGCGGCCAGGCCCATGTACTCGAGCGCCCGCTCGGCGGCGCCCCGCTCGGCCGCGTCGGTGAAGTCGCCCGGTTCCGGCACCCGACCGTCGAGCGGCGCCACCTGCCCCGGGTTGGTGCCCCAGGTGACATGGGGGCGGATCTCGGCGGCGTCGAGGTGGACCTCGGTGTCGAAGGTGGCGTCCTCGTCGGTGGCGAGCGTGCGCCACCGCTCGACGGCCTCGTCCCAGGCGGCACCGGACGGCGCGTGGGTGCGGCCCTCGACGTAGTCGAAGGTGGTGGCGTCGGGGGCGATCATCCCGGCCTTGGCGCCGGCCTCGATCGACATGTTGCACACCGTCATGCGCCCCTCCATCGACAGGGCGCGGATGGCGGAGCCGCGGTACTCGGCGATGTGGCCGATGCCGCCCGAGGTGCCGATGCGGCCGAGGATGGCGAGGATCACGTCCTTGGCCGTGGTGGCCGGGGGCAGGTCGCCCTCGACGGTGACGGCCAGGGTGCGGGCCGGCAGCTGGGTGAGGGTCTGGGTGGCGAGGACGTGTTCGACCTCACTGGTGCCGATGCCGAAGGCGAGGGCGCCGAAGGCACCGTGGGTCGAGGTGTGGGAGTCGCCGCACACCACCGTCATGCCGGGCAGGGTGAGGCCCTGCTCGGGGCCGATGATGTGGACGATGCCCTGGCCGGGGTCGCCCATGGGGTACTCGACCAGACCGAACTCGGCGGCGTTGGCGCGCAGCACCTCGATCTGCTTGCGGCTCACCGGGTCGGCGATGGCCACACCGGTGTTCTCGGTGGGGACGTTGTGGTCCTCGGTGCACACCGTGAGCTCGGGACGGCGCACACCCCGCCCCGCCAGGCGCAACCCGTCGAAGGCCTGCGGCGACGTGACCTCGTGGACGAGGTGCAGGTCGATGTAGAGCAGGTCGGGCTGGCC
>JBBJOU010000117.1:0-6713 GCA_037724305.1 Acidimicrobiales bacterium | reverse complement strand
AGCGACGCCCCCGACTCGCCCACACGCGCAAGTAGCTCCCCGGCGGGCCCTAACGGTCGACGCGGGCGAGGAGGCTGCGGGCGGCGCCGACCAGCCACATGCCGGCGTCAGAGGTGGCCACCGGTTCGATGGCGGCCACCGCCTCGCGCACGTAGCCCCGAGCGACCTCGATCGAGGCGGGGATGGCGTCGTGGGCCCGCACCAGGTCGCGGGCCCGCAGCCGTTCGGCGTCGGAGAGGGGCTTGCCGAGGAGCTCGCGCAGCTCGTTGCCGTCAGGGGTGGCCAGCACCAGCAGGACGGGCAGCGTGTAGACGCCCTCGACCAGGTCGTGGCCGGCAGGCTTGCCCAGATCCTCGTCGGTGGCGACGACGTCGAGCACGTCGTCGACGACCTGGAACGCCATGCCGTAGCGCTCGCCGAAGGTGGTGAGGGCGTCGACGCGGTCGCGGTCGAGCTCGGCCACCAACGCGCCGATGCGACAGGCGGTGGCGAACAGCGACGCGGTCTTACCGGCGATTGAGCGGTAGTAGCGCTCCTCGGTGCGCGCCATGTTGTAGGTGTCCTGGAGCTCGGTCACCTGGCCCTCGCAGAGGCGCCCGATGGTGGCGGCGAGCAGGACGGCCACCTCGGTGCCCAGGCCGGCGGCGATCTCGGACGCCTTGGCCAGGAGGTAGTCGCCCGCCAGGATCGCCCGCAGGTTGCCCCACTTGGCGTTCACGGTCTCCACGGTGCGCCGCACGGTGGCGTCGTCCATCACGTCGTCGTGGTAGAGCGACCCCAGGTGGACCAGCTCGACGGCGACGCCCCCGAGGACGGCGCCCTCGCTGGGTGGTCCCCACCGGAGCAGGCCGCCGCCGGCACCATCGCCGGTGAGCGACGTCGCCATGGCGAAGGCCGGGCGCACCCGCTTGCCGCCGGCGGTGAGGAGGTGGCTGGCGACCTCGGTGAGGAACGGGTCCTCGGCCCGTACGGCGTCGAGGAGGGCGTCCTCGACCCGGACGAGCCCCTCGGCCAACACGGGTGACTCGACGGCGGTGGGCGCCACGGGGACGAGGCTAGGGGAGCCCCCGGTGCTTTCCCCAACCCGCAGTCGGTGCGATACGGGCGCCCACGGGTACACTCCGACGACCAATAGCCCCCGATTTTCCCTGTGCCAGCGGGGGGAGGTCACGTTGTTCGAACGCTTCACCGATCGGGCCCGCCGAGTGGTGGTGCTCGCCCAGGAGGAGGCCCGCCTCCTCAACCACAACTACATCGGTACCGAGCACATCCTGCTCGGGCTGATCCACGAGGGCGAGGGCGTCGCCGCCAAGGCCCTCGAGTCGCTCGGTATCTCCCTCGAGGCTGTGCGCAGCCAGGTCGAGGAGATCATCGGCCAGGGCGGCTCGTCGCCCTCCGGGCACATCCCGTTCACGCCGCGAGCCAAGAAGGTCCTCGAGCTGTCGCTGCGCGAGGCGCTCCAGCTCGGCCACAACTACATCGGCACCGAGCACATCCTCCTCGGCCTCATCCGCGAGGGCGAGGGCGTGGCCGCCCAGGTCCTGGTCAAGCTCGGCGCCGACCTCTCCCGCGTCCGCCAGCAGGTCATCCAGCTCCTGTCGGGTTACAGCGGGCCGGGCGGCTCCCAGGAGAAGGCGGGCACCACCGCCGGCAGCGGCACCACCGCCGAGAACCAGCCCAGCGGCTCGCTCGTGCTCGACCAGTTCGGGCGCAACCTCACCCAGCAGGCGCGCGAGAAGAAGCTCGACCCCGTCATCGGCCGGCACCGCGAGATCGAGCGGGTCATGCAGGTCCTGTCGCGGCGCACCAAGAACAACCCCGTCCTCGTCGGCGAGCCCGGTGTGGGCAAGACCGCCATCGTCGAGGGCCTGGCCCAGAAGATCGTCGCCAACGACGTCCCCGACACGCTCAAGGGCAAGCAGCTCTACACCCTTGACCTCGGCGCGCTCGTGGCCGGGAGCCGCTACCGCGGCGATTTCGAGGAGCGTTTGAAGAAGGTCCTCAAGGAGATCCGCACCCGCGGCGACATCGTGCTGTTCATCGACGAGCTCCACACCCTCGTCGGCGCCGGCGCCGCCGAAGGTGCCATCGACGCTGCTTCCATCCTCAAGCCCATGCTGGCCCGGGGCGAGCTGCAGACCATCGGCGCCACCACGCTCGACGAGTACCGCAAGCACCTCGAGAAGGACGCCGCCCTCGAGCGCCGCTTCCAGCCGATCAAGGTGGAGGAGCCCTCCGTGGCCCACACCATCGAGATCCTGAAGGGCCTGCGCGACCGCTACGAGAGCCACCACCGGGTCACCATCACCGACCAGGCCCTCGTCGCCGCCGCCAACCTGGCCGACCGCTACATCGCCGACCGCCACCTGCCCGACAAGGCCATCGACCTCATCGACGAGGCCGGCAGCCGTCTGCGCATCAAGCGCATGGAGACGCCGCCGGACTACAAGGAGCTCGAGAACGAGATCGCCAGCGTCCAGGCCAAGAAGAAGGAAGCGGTCGAGGGGCAGCACTTCGAGGAGGCGGGCAAGCTCCGCGACAAGGAGAAGGAGCTGCTCGGGCGCAAGGACGACCTCGAGGCCGAGATCAAGGCGTCCGGCGTCGACCTCTTCGACGAGGTCGACGAGGAGGCCATCGCCGAGGTCCTCTCGGTGTGGACCGGCATCCCCGTCTACAAGCTCACCGAGGAGGAGACCCAGAAGCTCCTCCGCATGGAGGACGAGCTGCACAAGCGGGTCATCGGCCAGGAGCAGTCCATCAAGGCCGTCGCCCAGGCCATCCGCCGCACCCGCGCCGGCCTGAAGGACCCCAAGCGCCCCAGCGGGTCGTTCATCTTCCTCGGGCCGTCCGGGGTCGGCAAGACCGAGCTGGCCAAGACCCTCTCGGAGTTCCTGTTCGGTGACGAGAGCTCGCTGATCAGCCTCGACATGAGCGAGTACATGGAGAAGCACACGGTCAGCCGCCTGGTGGGCTCGCCTCCCGGCTACGTGGGCTACGAGGAGGGCGGCCAGCTCACCGAGGCCGTGCGGCGCAAGCCGTTCAGCGTGGTGCTGTTCGACGAGATCGAGAAGGCCCACCCCGACGTGTTCAACACGCTGCTCCAGATCCTGGAGGAGGGGCGTCTCACCGACGCCCAGGGCCGCTCGGTCGACTTCCGCAACACCGTGCTGATCATGACCTCCAACCTGGGCACCCAGGACCTGCGCAAGGCCAACGTGGGCTTCGGCAAGACCGACGAGGCGATCACCTACGAGCGGATGAAGGAGAAGGTCAACGACGCCCTGAAGCAGCACTTCCGGCCGGAGTTCCTGAACCGCATCGACGACGTGATCGTCTTCCACGAGCTGAGCAAGGCCGAGGTCACCCAGATCGTCGACCTGATGATCGCCCGCACCCGGACCCAGCTCGAGGGCCAGGGGCTCGACCTCCAGCTCACCCCGGAGGCCAAGGTCCACCTGGCCGACAAGGGCTACGACCCGACGCTCGGCGCCCGGCCCCTGCGCCGGGCCATCCAGCGCCTGGTCGAGGACCCCATGTCGGAACGCCTGCTGTACAAGGAGTTCCGCGCCGGGCACGTGATCATCGTCGACGTCGAGGACGACCCCGAGTCGACCAAGGGTGAGAAGCGGTTGTCGTTCCGGGCCGTCGAGGCGGCGCCGCCGCCGGCCGAACCGGTCGAGGCCGCCCCGCCCGCCACCGAGTAGCAGACCAGCACGTCGAGCCCGCCCCCGCCGATCGGTGGGGGCGGACTCGCGTGTACGGTCGCTCGCCGTGCGCCGCCCCCTGCGAACCGGCGGCAGCTATCGCGGTCATGGCTCGGATGGCTGCCGCCGGTTGCGTGCGGTCGTGCTCGGCGTGCTGGCCGTGGTCGCCCTGGGGGCGTGCCGGGTGGAGACCGAGGTGGGGTTGACGGTCGAGGAAGACGGGTCGGGCATGGTCGAGGTCGGCATCGGCCTCGACGACGACGCCCTCGGGCGGGTGCCGGGCATCGCCGACGAACTGCGCGTCGAGGACCTCCAGGCCACCGGGTGGACGGTCGTCGGCCCGGTCGAGGAGGCCGACGGCTACACGTGGTTCCGGATCTCGAAGCCGTTCGCGACGCCGGAGGAGGCCGCCGCCGTCCTCACCGAGGTGACCGGGGTCGACGGGCCGATCCGCGATCTGCGTGTCGAGCGAGAGCGTCCCTTCGCTCGCACGACGTACGGCTTCGAGGGCACCGTCGACCTCGCCGCCGGGCTCGAGGGCTTCGGCGACGACGCCCTCGCCGCCCTCCTCGACGGTGAGCCGCTGGGCGAGGACGTCACCGCCATCGAAGCCCGCTTCGGCGAGCCGATCGACGCCATGTTCGGGTTGCGGGTGGCGGTGCGCCTCCCCGGCGACGTGTCGTCCAACGCCCCCACCGAGACCGGCGACGGCGCCGTCTGGGAGTTCCGCCTCACCCCGGGTGCGCCGGCCCAGTTGCAGGCCTCGTCCACCGAGTACCGCTCGAGCACCCTCGCCCTGACCGCCATCGGCGCCCTCGCCGTGCTGGGTGCGCTTGGCGTCGCCGGTCGGGGCAGGTGGGTGGGCCGCCGCCGGCGCTCCACCGATCCGGCGGACTGACGGGTCACGTACGCTCCCCGACCGCCGCGGGCGCGGAGTCGCGTCCGAAGCCGCTGCTCGCGTACCGGCGGGTGGGGGTGCCCTGACCGGGGGTGTCGCACCCCGTCGCCATACTGCACCGATGGCTCGGAAGAGGACGGTGCACCGCTGCACGGGGTGCGGTACCGGGAGCCCCACGTGGGTGGGGCGGTGCCCGGGGTGCGACGAGTGGGGGACGCTGGTCGAGGAGCTCGACGGTCCGCCCGGTGGCGACGGCGCCTCGGCGCTGGCGCTGCTCGGCCCGTCGGACCGGCCCCTGCCCATCGCCGAGATCGACGCCGGCGAGTTCCACGCCCGCCCCACCGGGGTGGGCGAGCTCGACCGGGTCCTCGGCGGCGGCCTGGTGCCGGGCTCGGTCACCCTGGTCGGGGGCGAGCCGGGCATCGGCAAGTCGACGCTGCTCACCCAGGTGGCGTCGTCGGTGGCGGCGGCGGGGGCCCGGGTGCTCTACGTGTCGGGCGAGGAGTCGCGCCAGCAGGTACGGCTGCGGGCCGAGCGCCTCGGCGCCCTCGCCCCCCGGCTGTGGCTGGCGGCCGAGACGGCGGTGCCCCACATCGTCGCCCACCTCGACGAGGTCCGCCCGAACCTGCTCGTCGTCGACTCCGTCCAGACGCTGGTCGACCCGGAACTGGGCTCGGCGCCCGGTTCGGTGGGCCAGGTGCGGGCCTGCGCCCACCGCCTGGTGGCCGAGGCCAAGGCCCGCTCGCTGGCGGTGGTGCTGGTCGGCCACGTCACCAAGGACGGCGCCCTGGCCGGGCCCCGGGTGCTCGAGCACGTGGTCGACACCGTGCTCGGCTTCGAGGGCGACCGTCATCACGCCCTTCGGCTGCTGCGGGCCACCAAGCACCGCTTCGGGGGCACCGGCGAGCTCGGCCTGTTCGAGATGACCGACACCGGCCTGGCCGGCGTGCCCGACGCCAGCGGCATGTTCCTCGTCGACCGGCGCCCCGGCGTGGCCGGCTCGGTGGTGGTGCCCACCCTCGAGGGCAACCGGCCGCTGCTGGTCGAGGTCCAGGCGCTGGTGGCACCGAGCACCCTCGTCCAGCCCCGGCGGTCGGCGCAGGGGCTCGACGCCGGACGGCTGTCGATGCTCCTCGCCGTGCTCGACAAGGTGGTGAAGCTCGAGGTGGGCAAGGCCGACGTGTTCGCCCTCGCCGTCGGTGGCGCTCGCGTCACCGAGCCGGCGGCGGACCTCGGCATCGTCGTGGCGGTGGCGTCGTCGTTCGCCGCCCGCCCCGTTGCCGCCGACATCGTGGCCGTCGGCGAGGTCGGCCTCGGAGGTGAGCTGCGCCAAGTGGCGGGTTCGGCCCGGCGTCTCGCCGAGGCCGCTCGCCTCGGGTTCCGCCGGGCCATCGTGCCCACCTCGGCGCCCGATCCACCTGCCGGCGTCACCGCCCTACGGGCCGCCACCGTGGCCGACGCCCTCGCCCTTGCCGGCGTGCGCGATCGGGCCGGCTGACGGCGGATGTGACGATGCGTCGTGCGTACCCTGGTGCCGTGCTCACCGACCGGAGCGTCGCCGGACGCTTCACCTGCGACGAGGTCGACGGGTGGGACACCGACGGCCTCCGCGTCGAGCTCCTCGACGGGATGCTCCTCGTGAACGCCGCGCCCGGCGGCCGCCACCAGTGGCTGGCGCCCCGCCTCTGGCGGGTGCTCGACGACGCCTGCCCGCCCGACCTGGCGGTCATGATCGCCCCCTTCGAGTGGCGCCTCGGCCCCGACACCCGCTTCGAGCCGGACCTGCTGGTCACGGCCAAGGCGGCGCTGAGCGAGGCCCGCCTCGAAGGGGTGGCGCCGCTCCTCGCCGTCGAGGTCCGCTCGCCGAGCACCGCCGCGGTCGACGCCACCCTCAAGCGCCACCGCTACCAGCAGGCGGGCGTGGCGTCGTACTGGATGGTCGACCCCGACGAGCCCGGCCTCGTCGCCCTCGACCTCGTCGACGGCCGCTACGCCGAGGTGGCCCGGGCGGTCGGCGAGGAGACGGCGCGCCTGGTCCATCCGTTCCCCGTCGACGTCGTCCCCGCCCGCCTCCTCGACGGATGGCCACTGGCGCGCTAGCCGCGGCGGGA